>CAYMSC010000095.1:0-16643 GCA_964392805.1 uncultured Saprospiraceae bacterium | reverse complement strand
TATTTTAATCAAAAAAGAACAAAAAGCGACAAATTCAAATAAAATTTTATTTAATGTGAATAAATTTTTGGATTAAATCAATTTCTTTTAAAGTTATCAATCATAAATCGGTAAATTAGAACTTTGGATAAAAAATTAGTAAAAGAGAATTGAAAAGTATCATCATGTAATCTTTGAACTAGAAAAAATTTAGAAGAAGTAAGGTACTATCAAAAGGAAAGTCAATTCGAAGCGGGATAGTCGTAAAAGAAATTGAAAACGGATTTGAAGGAGTGATAAGAATGACATTATCCTTTTAAAAAAAAGATATGGGCAAAAAAATGATGAAATTTTTCAAAAAATTAACCATCTTAAGCACTAATTATCAATTCCATACGTACATAGAAATATCTACTATTTAATTCATCAATTATTTCACCCGATGGAAAAAGTCATTAATCAACCAAAATTTCAAGCAACCCTCAAAGAAATTGCACGCCAACAAGGGGTTAGTGAAGTTCAAATAACGGCAAAAGCCAAAGAATATTTGACAGAATTACAGACTAAACATGAACCTATTGCTGACCTGATTGGGGTACAATTAATGCAGTTTATTGTCTCCCGTGGATATGACAAAACAATTGATGTCAATCCATTGGAAATCAAACAATTAGCAAAGGTAGTCCGTAGGCATCCAGTGGCTTTTTTGATGACCCACAAGACCTATATTGATATGTTTGTCTTGGCATTGGTGCTTTTTCGACATGGCTTGCCACTACCCTATATTTTTGCAGGCATTAATATGGCATTCTTTGGTGTTGGACAATTTGGGCGGAATACAGGCGCGATTTTTATCCGTCGAGATATTCGGGACAATACCGTTTATAAAGCGACACTTCGCCATTTTATTGCTCATTTAGTAGATGAGCAATCGCATTTTATGTGGGCAATTGAAGGAACTCGTTCTCGGACAGGTAAATTGGTTTGGCCCAAAATGGGTATCTTGAAATATATTATGGAAGCGGAAAAAGACGCTGCGCATAGCGTAAAATATGTGCCTGTTTCCATTGTTTATGACTTGATTCCTGATGTTAAAGATATGACTGCGGAGAGTAGAGGGCAAGAGAAGAAAGCAGAATCAATGAAATGGTTTGTAGATTATGTGCGTAAATTGGGAGATAATTTTGGAAAGATTTCTATCCGATTTGGGGAAGCCATTGAAGCCAATGATAAACATACCGCAAGGATTCCACTAATTAAAAGTCATCAACAAAGCGACCAAAAAGGCATTTCTTTATTTGCTTTTGAATTGGTCCATCGAATCAACCAAATAACGCCCGTCACAACCGCCTCGCTCATTTGCATTTCGCTGTTAAGTAAATTTGCTTTATCTAAAAGAGCCATTGAGAGTGATATTGCCACAATGATGCAGTTCATTGAAAGTAATAAACCTGAGTCGATGGTAGATAGAGGAAAACCGATTGGAGAATCAGTGCAAAAAGCCTTAAATATTCTGATGCAGGGGGGCTTATTAAAAAAGCGAGGAGAAGGCTATCTAGCCAAATATGCTATTGCTAGTGAAAATTATTTAGAAGCCACTTATTATGCGAATATGGCGGTGCATCATTTATACCACCAGGCATTTATTGAATTGGCTTTGGTAAAAATAAATGGGCTAAAAAAAGAACGACAAGCTGAATTTTGGACAGATATTATGTTCCTACGTGATTTATTCAAATTTGAATTCTTTTATTCTCGGAAAGCAAAGTTTACCGAGGAAATTGAAGAAAATCTTTCCTTTTTAGACCCAAAATGGGAAAACCTAATCAGCAGTAATCGGTCAAAGTCCTATAATTTTTTAGAAAAGCAAAAAGTATTAGTTGCTCCAGTTGTTTTATATAATTATTTGGAAGCTTATCGAGTAGTCGTTTTTGCCCTACAAAAATGGGATACTGCTCAGAAATTTAATGAAAAAATATTTTTAGAAAAATGTATTTTCTTAGGAGAGGAAATGCACTGGCAAGGAAGCATCCAACGCTTAGATGCGGTATCGAAACCATTTATTCTAAATGGCATCAGATTGGTAAAAAACTATGGCCTAATTCCCACTCAGGAAGCAGACAAAAAAGAGGAAATTTGTGCCTTTCTCGATAAATTAAATGACGTTGCAAAACGAGTAAAAATTTTACAAGAAATTACCCTTTCAAAACCTCAAGAAGCATTGTTATCCGTCCCTATTGAAAGAGAAATTGTGCCTGGCTCTAAAACAGATGCCTTAACGAAGGAAGTTATGGAAGGGGAATCAGGCGCACATATTGGTGCCTTATTCGATTTGGATAGAACTTTAATTAAAGATTTTTCTGCTAAAGAATTTTTCAAAAATCGAGCTTTTAGCGGTAAAATGACTAGAAGGGAAATCATCGCTCAGTTTTCTGGTGTGTTAGTCTATGCAACTAAGGATAGAAACTTTGCGGCAATGGCAGCAATGGGCGCAAAAGGAGTAAAAGGAGTACCAGAAAAAGTGTTCATAGAAGTTGGCGAAGAAGTATATTTAAAGCATTTAGCTAATTCGATTTATCCAGAAGCTAGAGCAATGGTAGCAGCACATATGGCAAAGGGGCACACAGTAGCTATTGTTTCCGCCGCCACCCCTTACCAAGTGGACCCCGTAGCTAGAGACTTGAACATCAAGCACGTCATGTGTACGAGAATGGAAGTGAATAAAGGAAAATTTACGGGCAATATTATAGAACCTGCTTGTTGGGGAGAAGGAAAAGCACATGCAGCGCGGGAACTTCAAAAGGAATTCCATCTTGATTTGTCAAAGAGCTATTTTTATACGGATAGCGCAGAGGATTTACCGCTATTGGAAATTGTGGGAAAACCACGCCCTATGAATCCAGATACCAAACTCTCGGCATTAGCTTTTGAAAGAGATTGGCCTGTCTATCGTTTTGATGATGAAACCAGAACGGGCATCACGGATATTGCTAGAACGGTCTTGGCAGCAGGTAGTTTATTTCCAGCTATTTTATCGGGGCTAACAGCAGGGGCAGTTAATATGGATTGGAATGAGGGGGTCAATAAATTGATTGCTAGTACAGGAGATTTTGTCACAAAAGTAGCTGGTACTCAACTTGTTGTAAAAGGAAAAGAACATTTGTGGTCGCATCGCCCTGCCGTTTTTATATGCAATCATCAAAGTTCCATGGATATGTTTATTACGGCAAAATTACTTCGAGAAAATGTTAGAGGTATTGCCAAAAAAGAACTTAAAAATATCCCCGTTCTTGGACAAATTCTACAGGCAGGTGGTGCTATTTTTATTGATAGAAAAAATAAAGACAAAGCCATTGAAGCGATGCAACCAGCTGTGGATGCCTTAAAATCAGGTACTTCTATTATCATTTTTCCTGAAGGTACTCGAAGTAAAAGTTATAAATTAGGAAAATTTAAAAAGGGAGCTTTTCATTTAGCCATGCAAGCAGGCGTTCCAATTGTTCCAATCATTATAACCAATGCCATTGATTCTATTCCAGAAGATGGCGGTATATTTAAACCTGCAGCAGTGGAGGTAAAAGTATTAAAACCTATTCCGACTATTGATTGGACAAAGGAAGTATTAAATCAAAATATTACTTGGATAAGAGGGATGTATTTGCAGGAATTGGGGCAGGTATAAGTAAGGTTTGATTATTGAGAAGAGTCTCTTTGGATTCAGAAGTTGAACCGAGATAGGCGCATTTGAAAACTAAAGCCATCCAGGTACTAAAAAGGACATCTACCAGTGGGTAGATGTCCTTTTGATTTTTAATAATTTAGGTAAAAATGATTAGTGGCTGAAGTCATAGAACCTTGATTACTAAATCAGTTTCTTATGTCTTCAACCACTAGCTAGGTTTGTAAAAGGAACAATTCCTTACAAACTATCTATATCTTATGCGATCATTTCATCTTGCTTATAAACGAAAACAACCCCTAGATTTAAAATTAATAAGCCGAAAATAATTAATCCCCATTGACTCATTGTTGGAACTTCTATTGGCACTAAACTACACTCTAATTCATACATCTGCACATCAAGTTCTCCATTATTTCTAACTCTTACAGTATAAGTACCATTAGTTGCTAGTATAAGACTAGTAATTGTTTCCTCCTCTCCAGCAGGTGTTGCTGACGCAGAAGCAATTACACTACCATTTGGGCCGATGATATCCATATCTAAATTTGCTTGGCGAAGTGCATCAAAAAGAACACCGTCTGAACAAGAACCTGGATTTAATGGCATATTTTGAGGACCTGCTAAATATTCAGTTCCAGTTGGTCGAAGCGTAAGATCAATTGTTGTTTTTGTAGAAATGGAAAAAGTAAACTCATCTACCTCCGTTGAATTGTCAATCGACGCAAAATCAGCAATACCATTAACATGAAGCGCTGGTGTGTTACAATATCTATCTCCATACAATGCATTAGCTCCCGTAAAATCATCTTCTTGAGCACCGTCAAAAGCAGGAATAAGACTAGCAAGTGGCTCCATCAATTTAGAGCCGCCAGTTAAAGGACAAGAGTGCGCTAAACCAAGACCATGTCCATGCTCATGTGCAACAACGTTTCTAAATCTTCTAGAATTATTGGCATCAAAAGCTCCATCTGCTGCAGCAAGATTAATCGTATAGAATAAATCTGGTACATCAATTACCATATCTCCACCATTGATGAAATTACCTGTACCAAAAGGACCAGCACCCAGTATCCCATCAAGAAATGGGCCAGGGAAGAAATTATAAGCCAAGATTCCTCCATCGCCATCGACAGGGTGACCACCAATTCTAACATCTCCTCTTGCACCTAGTAAACCATCTGGTAAAAATGGAGGAAACCCAGTTAGAGGAGCGCCATCATCTGCTACATATCTGTAGCTTACGCCTGTTTTTTCTGCCCAATCATCAAACACATCTGTGAAAAGCGAAAACCAACAACTTTGAGTTAAATCAGCAGTACTAGTACAGCCATATACGCCATCTAAATAAGCAATTAATTGACTTGGAGAGGTTGGTTCATTGTTAAATCCAAAAATAGAAGTACCATCAGGTATAAAACTCCATGTCAAAGTAAAACAGGAACCTTGTGGGATAGTAGCCACAGGAATAACTTGGCTAATAGGGTTTTCTGCATTAAAAAACCATCCAGGATTAAGTTCAAATCTACCGCCAGTACCATCACCGCCAAAACTAGTATTAAGACCATGTGCTACATTAGTACCAGGAAAAACAGGTGTTGCATTCCGGTAAAAATCTTCTATTACTGCAGGGTCCGTATCTTCCGCCCAACACAAAGACATACCGCTTCTGCTACTCCAGTCATTTTTAATTTTTTGGCTAACAGCATCTTGAATCAATTTTTTCGCTGCTGCTTTTTGAGCATTAGAGACATCAGTATGTGCTAAAGCAGCATGTTGACTACAATCGTGCGCAGCTTGAGATTTATTTGATTTTACTAAATCAATTTTTGTAGGAGTTTCATTTTTTCCAACAAATAGAAGAGACATTAAACCTAAAACAGCGAGAAACACTACTTTATTTAATGAGGATAATTTAGTGGGTAAAAACGGCTTCATTAGAATTTTTTTTTAAGATTAGTTTATAAATAGTTAAATTAAATGAACATGTTCATACCCATAATTGAGTAATGACATGGGATTGCTATGACAATTTTTGGTACATAAATTTCATTACCTACTAATAGATAACAATTTAAATACCAAAAATTGATTAGTCTTTTACATCAAAAAATGATATAAAAGAATACATTTTGAGTAACTATTAAAAGTGATTTAGTTAATACTTATCTCTTTTAAATTAAATTTTAAATCGGTATTGGAAAATAAATAAATCGGTGATAATAAAGACGAGAATAATAGTTTATACAAGAAACTATTTTTTTATATACTTAAAAACTACTAGGATTGAACAAATCTATAAATAAAATAACTATTTCCCAAATAATCTATAAAAATTTTAAATATTTCTTTAGTCAGTATACCCAAAAATTCGACAATAGATTTAATTATCAAAAGTTTAAATTCCT
This sequence comes from uncultured Saprospiraceae bacterium, assembly GCA_964392805.1. Lineage (GTDB taxonomy): Bacteria > Bacteroidota > Bacteroidia > Chitinophagales > Saprospiraceae > JAFMDF01. The sequence goes on along the minus strand of CAYMSC010000095.1, from coordinate 10,577 downwards.
TATTTTGTCAAGAAAATATTTACTATTTGAAATATTGGTAACAAATATCTTATTTAATTTAATTTAACTTTATGAAATCAAAAATAATACCATTTTTTTATTTTTTTAATCTACTTATCAAATCCATAAAAGTAGTTAACATTTACAAATTCAAAAGACTTTCGTTGTAGGGTTCTAAAAATATTAAAACATTGATTATCAATTAATTAAAACATATTATTTATTTTTAAATACAAATAATATTCTGATAACTTAATGATTATTCCTTGTTTTAAAAATAAAATTCTGAAAAAACTGAATAATAAATTTACTTTTTATTTATTTTAAATAAAAATCACCTTTATAACTAACTGATTACCAAACTCTTGAAAAAATAGGTGGTCAGGTAAATAATTGATAATTATCCGTTGGGAAGCTAATCCGTTGGGCGTATTTTTCCCCAACGGATTAGCTTCCCCAACGGATTTTAGATGTATTATTAAAATAAATAATATCAGTTTTTAATCTGACGCTCTAAAGAATCCTGCCTCAAAGTCAATTTAAAATGCAAAATAATTAATTTAAAAAAAGATACCTCACTATTGGTTCGGGGTTGAGGGTAAACACTTAAAGTCCGATTCGTTTTAAGCGGCGTAATTATCACTTTTCTTTCTGACCATTAGGGCGAACGAAAAGTCGTTTTTATAATATGTAAACGACTGATAAAAGTTGAAAACTTTTGAAATATTGGTTTGAAGATGCAATCTTCAAACATCGCTCCTAGTTTTTTCAATGAATTACACATTACAATTTTGACTTTTCGTTTGCCCTATTCTGACCATATAGAAATTCGGTTTAAGGAAGGGATAGAAGCAAATAAATTTACTTCCTTATTCCAAATCATCTTATAAATAATCGGCTTTCGCTGTCTTCTTTAAAGAATTTGACATAACTTGCGTACTATATCTAAAAACCGTTTTGTATAAAGTATCAGATTAAAAACTAAAATATTTATTTTTTAGCTGAATCTCTATAATCCAATTTACTTAATACCTTTACAAACCTTCCTGTAAATGGATAAGACTATCATTAAAACGGCTTTTTATAAATTACACTTTTTCACAATATGTTTGTTTATTCATGGACTGACTCCTTTGAATGGGCAAAAAGTAGAAAACACCAATGTTGATTGGAAACAACCAACCAATAAATGGGTAGTGTCCCTACATCCTGATAGTACCTTAAATCCAAATTTCTTACAATTTTTAGGTATCACAAATTTAGATCTTGTTACTAATTTAAATAATATCAATAGTTTAGATAATGTCTACCTACTGGATTTAGCTTTCAGCAATTTAAGTACGCCTACCATAGCTGATTATTTCAAGAAAAACGAAGCTATTTTACGATATGAACAATTATTTGCAAGACAGATGGTCAAGAAAAATTTGAATGACCCAATGTTAGCAACGCAGTGGCACTTAAACAATACGGGACAAGGTGGAGGAAATGCAGGCGTTGATGTAAATATTTTTGATGCTTGGAATCTAGGATATGATGGGTCTGGTGCTCAGATATGTATAATAGATGATGGATTAGAAATAAGTCATCCTGATTTAGCACCTAATTTCCAGTTGTCAGACAGCAAAGACCTTAACGGTAATAATGGAAATGACCCTAGCCCAAGTACTTCTTTTAATGGACATGGTACTGCTTGTGCGGGAGTGGCTGCTGCAAAAGGAGGGAATAACATTGGGGTGGCTGGTGCAGCACCTAATGTAAAACTTGCAGGTATCCGATTAATTGCCCGTCCTCATACGGATGCAGACGAAGCATCAGCCTTTGGGCATCGTCCTAACAATAATGACATATACAGTAATAGTTGGGGGCCACCCGACTTTGGGGTATATGAACAACCTGAGTTTCTAGCCAAAGCGGCTTTAAAAGAAGGGGCAATGAATGGTAGGGACGGCTTAGGAAGTATTTATGTCTGGGCAGCTGGAAATGGACGAATCAATAATGATAATACAAATTATGACGGTTGGGTTAATTCTATTTATACTATTGGAATAGGTGCTCATTCTAATTTAGGGCTCTTTAGCGACTATAGTGAACCTGGTGCCTCGATGCTCGTAACAGCCCCTAGTAGTGGTGGTACCAGAGATGTTACAACAACAGCTATTAATAGTGGTTATACTAATTCTTTTGGCGGAACATCTGCAGCGACCCCTTTGGTATCAGGAATTATTGCACTCATGCTAGATGCTAATCCGAATTTAACCTGGCGAGATATTCAGCATTTATTAGTAGAAAACGCAGAAATAATAGACGCAGATAATGTGGACTGGCAAACGAATGGTGTAGGAAAATCTATTAATCATAGTTATGGATTTGGGGCTGTTAATGCAGAAAGTTTGGTGAACGCTGCTATCTCGTGGGATAATGTAGACGATTCTATAACAGACAGTACCTCCGTCATATCAGTTGCGCAAGTTATTCCTGATGGTAGGGGACCATTAGTATTCGGAAGAAAGTTGACTCGTACATTTGAGATGCCGAAAGACATTAGTCTAGAACATGTTGAGTTAAAGGTAAATTTTACTCATACCTATAGAGGAGATCTTCGAGTGAAATTAATATCGCCTTCTGGTACTGAAAGTATTTTAGCCAACCAACATAATGATAGTACAGATGATTTATTAGACTGGTATTATATGTCTGTAAGGTATTGGGGAGAAAGCTCAAAAGGACGTTGGACAATTGAGATAGATGATGGGTATATTGGGGACGAAGGTGTTTGGAATGACTTCCAACTCATTTTTCATGGTATTCCAGTTAGTAGAATTGCTAAAAACACATTTCTATACCTCGACGAAAACGGAGAAGCTAGATTTAATCAAGCACAAATAGATTTATCCTTAATCGCAGAAAATAATAACCTTCTTCTTCCTGATTTTGTATTACCAGCTGATGAAAAAATCTATACTTGTGAAGATGTTAGTGATACGGCTGCCGATGAATTTACAATTGAAACAACAGATGATTTAGGAAAGAGGTTGCTGATTGATTATTCGTTTTTTGTTTTAGATACATTACCCCCAATCATAAATCACCAACAAAACCTATCTATATATTTAGATGAAAACGGGGAAGTTAGTTTGAGTAAAGAAGAAATACTAATAGATGCTTCCGATAATTGTTTGACTCAACAAGAAACCTTCAATGCTTATACTTTAGCCATAGACGACCAGACTTTTGATTGTGAAGATATTGGTATTCATACTATTACTCTACAACAGAATCAACAAAATTTGCCTACTTTAACGACCACTATAACGGTTATGGATACCATCACGGTAAAAGATGTTATTGCACAAGATATTGTTCTTTTTTTAGACGAAGATGGACAGGCTAGTCTCCAAACAAGTAATTTGACTTTTACTAATGCTACTGATAATTGTTATACCACTGACAATATCATAGCAAACTATTCGATACCTACCAATTTTACTTCTTTTGATTGTACTAAATTAGGAGAACACCATTTTCTATTGGATAAAACGAATAATGATTTTCCAGCGGTAAGTTTAAAAGTTACGGTGATAGACGAACTTGCTCCAGTTATTAATTGTGAAACTGAAGAGGGGGTTATTCAGTCAGATTGTCAATCAATTGAGACCATGATAGCAGGTTGTGAGGTAGATGACATTCCAAATCCTACCTCGGTTGCAGAATTATTATCCCAACTCCCCACGCTCTCTATTTTAAATAATTGTGGTTCCCTTAGCTTGGTCTATACAGATGGCACACTTTCAACAGTTGACGCTTGCTCCAAGCGCCTAACTCGTACAATTAATATTAGTGATGCTGCTGGAAACACCACACAATTTGAACAGCATATTATATTAATTGATACGACTGCACCAATTCCTTCCAAAATTACTTTTGAAACAATTGAAGAAGGATGTTCAGATACTGAACTTCCACTATTAAATACTATCGCTGCAATAGAAACGATTGGCGGATTAAGCATTACAGATAATTGTAAATCGGTTGATGAGCTAAATATTAATATTGAACAAAATGAGGAATCTGTATGGGTAATCGGAGCAGGCAAAACTTATACTCGTAATTACCTAATTAGCGATGGGTGTAATTCGGCTACTATTACTCATATAGCGCATATTCGAGACCTAACACTCCCAATCATTTCTTGTAATGATATTACAGTCCATTTGGATAGCGATGGAATTTTTGAATTAACCGATATAGATCTAATTCCATTTTTTCAAGCATCCGATAATTGTAATCTTATTAATAGTGGTTATCAATCTGGACAAACAAGTTATGATTGTAATCAGGTTGGACAGATTTTCCCCATCACCTTTTTTGCCACAGATAATTATGGTAATAAAAAGGAATGCAACTCTATGGTAACAGTTATAGATACTATCTTGCCAACTGCAATTAGTAAAGACATCACCATTACCATAACGGGTAATGCTCCAATAAGTATAGTGCCTTCTGATATTGACAATGGCTCTACCGATAATTGTAGTGTTGCGAATATAAGTATTGATCAATCTATTTTTGATTGTAATAATATTGGTCAAAATACAATTACGCTTAGCGTGGAAGATAGTCACGGTAATATTAATTATGCTACCTCCATTGTTACTATTGAAGCCGCACCTGAAAGTGTATGTTTTTTAGATTCGGATGGAGATGATGTTCCAAATTATAGAGATTTTTGTTTTGGCAATGATAGTAGTGGGGATTCAGATTTAGATGGTATATGTGACGATAAAGAAAATGAGCCCTGTATAGCAATAGACACTACCTTAAATGCTGGTTCCATGAATGGTGAGTTAATTAAAGTAGAAAGAACGCTTGCGACAAATGGATTGGTCGAAATTAGTAAGGATGAAATAATCATTTTTCAAGCAGGGACAAGTATCTCCTTAAAACCTGGATTTAGCGCAACAGGAAATTTTAAGGCAAGAATAGAAAGTTGTGATTTGAACAATTTGGAAACACGTCCTCTAGAAACTAGAAGAAGGACTTTCCCAAAAGATCTTTCATTAAAAAATCAACTTCAAATTAATCCGAATCCTATTCAACAAATAGGTCAAATTAAATATCAATTACCTCAAGATTCCGAGGTCTATCTAACCGTTATGGATTTACAGGGAAATATTGTAATGAATATTATAAACGGCCTAAAAAAAGCGGAAGGAAATCATGAAATTTCTTTTGATGTTCACCTACTTCCAACTAGAATGTATCTACTTATGTTAAAGACAAAAGATGGAATAAAAGTAGAAAAATTTATCGTATCAGCAGGGTAATTAGAGCATGTTTAAATTTTCATGGTTGAGCGAAAGTAATTACCCCTAATCCTCCATATTCGGCAACTTCATCAAAACACCCCCTAACTTCATCGCCTTTCCAGTATCTCCATTTATCTTTAATCGTCCTTGTATAAATGCCGTTTGAATATTCAATTTTCCTTGACCAATTTTCAATAAATGGTCATCTTTTATTTTAAAAATAGCATCTGATTTTGCCGCCTTTACCTTACGAATAACCGCAGGAGATTTATCGAAATCAACCTTCCAAAAAATTGGTTTATCATGTCCCGTGATTTCAAATTGAAAAACACCGCTATTCGGTTTTATAGCATCAGGATTAGCTTTTAAATATTTTTTAATATGCGCAAAAAGTGCATCTGATTTAGCAATAATTTTACCTGTCGACTTCGTTTTTTTCTTTGTTTTTCCATTCTTTTCATAAGCTAAAATAGCAGTTTCTAATTCATTGGCGGATTCTAAAATATATCGAGAAAAAGTGCCTTGTTCAGGCATAGACTTAACATCGGAGGTAGGACTAACAGTAATCGTTCCATTATAACTTAAAATAGTAATAATCAAACCCATACCATCCAGAATTGGTGCCATGCCCATAATCGAGTGCACCTTATGTTCTCTAAAATAAAGTGGAAATTGTACGCCTGGTACATTGGTAATAGTTACATTAAAAACGGGATTGTGCATTTCTGCCATCTGAAACCTAGAATAAAGTCTAGCTGCTTGATTGGCAACCCCAAAAGGAACCGCCTCTGCTAAAGATGCCAGCGTTTTTGCCCCAATGGCTTTTTGGTAGGTTTTGCCTTTAACCGTATTCTCATGAATCTCTTCTAGGCGTTCAATAGGGTCAGCAATATTTGTTGCTAATTGCACCAACATATTGGAGATTTGGTTCCCTTGCGTACCAGTTTCTGCCGCCGTCCGAGTAGAAATAGGAACCATGGCTACCAAGGGTTTAATTGGTAAATTTCCTTTTTCTAAAAAGTATCTCCTCAATGCGCCTGCACATATCGCCAACATAACGTCATTAAGGGTTGTACCCATTATTTTATATAATTTCTTTACTCTTGCCAAAGAAAGAATGGCACTATTCCATTTTTTTCTAGGAGAAACAATACCATTTAACTGCGTAGGTGGTGCAGTAAATGGTGCAGTTGGTAGTTCTGCATTGCTCGCCCTCGACAAAAAACCTGCTTTAACGGTCGCTGACAACGTATTTTTAATCAGCTTTGGAAATTTGAAAGGATTTTTTGCAAAACTCATCGCACTCGTAGCAATTAAAGAAAGTTCATTGGGCAAAGGTTTAGGCTTATAAGGTCTAGGTGCTGGAATTGGTTTTGTATTCGGCATCATATCAAAAATGATACTCATCAAGCCTGCACCTGCTGCACCGTCAATCATTACATGGTGTAACTTAGTAACAATCGCTACTGACCCTTTGGGAACCTGAGATACGGTATCTAATCCCTCGACGAAGGTAAATGACCAAAGTGGTCGATTTTGGTTGAGTGGTCTACTAAAAACATCGGATGCTACTCTTCTCAATTCTTTCCATCCTCCAGGTTTAGGTAGTGCAATATGAGTTAGGTGCATATCAATATCAAAATCTGGGTCATCTGCCCAATAGGGATAGTCCACACTCATAGGAACATACACCAATTTTTTCCGCATCTTAGGAATTTGGTGCAATCTTGATTGAATCGTTTTTTTAAAAGTTTCAAAATCTAATGCCCCTTCAATGATGATGACACTTCCGACATGCATAGGGCTATTATGTCTCTCCAAATAAAGGAAAGTCGCATCCATCCCAGAAATAGATTCTAAATCGGAATTACTCAAGTTTGATAAGTTAAAATCGGCCACAGGTTGGTATTTTTATTAGCTAAGTAGATTTAGACAATCGCTTAAAAAAGGAATAACTACGTGTCAGACACCTTTGAGGTGTCCGACACGTTAGCCAAGTTGCTTTATTCCTTTTTTGCCGATTATCTATTGAAAAATAATCCAAAGAAAATAAATTAGTTTTATATATTTAAACCAAAGCCTAAAATAGAAATAAATTCTCTCTTTTTTTAAAAGATTTTTATTTTCATCGTTATTCTGTTAAATTGGTTTCTCATTATTATCTATTTCCTAAAATATTTCTACCATCTACTGCTTTTTTGTCCTAATCCGCCTATATTTGCGCTTAAAATCAAAATAAGAAAGTCCAACCTATCTACAATTTCGTTTCATATATCACACCACAAAACAATCGAAATACCCTATAATGGCAAAGAAAGAAAAGTCAAAATCGTGGTTATCTAAGCAGTTAAAAAAACTACAAAAGCAATTAAAGCAAGTAGAAGAGGTTAAAGAAGAAATCATTGAATCTGTTCCATTGGCTGAAACAGTTGGCACTAATCGCTATCCTGATGTTCATGTAGAATTATACCCTGATACTATTCAACAGGTCATTCAAGAAGATAGTAAAGTGACTTTTTTGTGTAAAAATAAAGTTGCCCTAACCATTTCTCTATATTCCAATACCATACTTCGATTTAAGTACGCTAGAAAGGGTAAATTTGGAAAGGATTTTTCTTATGCCATAGACCCCATTTTCCAGCCTAAAGAAACGCCTTATATTTTTGAAGAAAAAAAGTCAAAATATCTTATTCAAACTAAAAAACTTATTTGTGAAATTGCTAAAGAAAACATGTCAATTACTATAAAAGACATAAAAGGCAACATCATCAACGAAGATGATGGAGGATATTATAATAGAAGCACGATTCTAGATGGAGTGACCACCGTAAAAATTACCAAAAAATCACCAAAAGAAGAATGTTTTTTTGGGCTAGGAGACAAATCTTGTCAACTCAATTTAAAAGGGAAAAAACTACAAAATTGGTGTACTGATTCCTTTGGTTACAGTAAAGATACCGACCCTTTATACCGAGCAATACCTTTCTATTTTGGGCTAAATAAAGGTATTGGTTATGGTATTTTCTTTGACAATACCTTCCGTACTCATTTTGATTTTGATGAACAAGGAAAAGAAAAAATGTCGTTTGCTGCTGAAGGCGGCGAAGTAGACTACTATTTTTTCTTTGGACCAGAATTGATAAGTGTCGCAGAGCAATATATGCAGCTTACAGGACGGCCAGAATTACCTCCAATATGGTCATTTGGTTTCCACCAATGCAGATGGAGTTATTATCCCGATAAACGAGTACTAGAAGTGGCACAAGAATTTAGAGACCGAAAAATACCTTGTGATGCTATTTATTTGGACATTGATTATATGGACGGCTACCGCTGTTTTACTTGGAACAAAGAATACTTTCCTAAGCCAAGTAAAATGATTAACGATTTACGGAAAAATGGTTTTCAAACAGTTGTGATGATAGACCCTGGCATTCGAGAAGATGAGGACTACCACGTCTATCAACAAGGAGTAGAAAATGATTATTTCTGTAAAAGAACCGATGGTGAATTAATGATGGGGCCCGTTTGGCCACCAAATTGTGGTTTCCCAGATTTTACTAATGCGGCAGTAAGAGATTGGTGGGGGCAATTATACGAAACGTTATATAATGAAAATGGCATTAGTGGATTTTGGAATGATATGAATGAACCTGCACTTTTTAAAGTGCACCATTGTACTTTTCCAAATGAAGTGTTGCATCATTATGAAGGTCAAACAACCAATCATGCGAAAGCGCATAATATTTATGGGCTTCAAATGTCCCGAGCTACTACGACTGGCTTAAAAAAATTAAACGCCAAAAAACGACCGTTTTTGGTCACAAGAGCAACCTATTCTGGCGGTCAACGCTTCGCTGCTGTTTGGACAGGGGATAACATTGCCTCGTGGGAACATTTACAATTAGGCAATCGGCAATGTCAACGACTAAGCTTAAGTGGCTTTTCTTTTGTTGGAACAGACATCGGTGGTTTTTTCCAATATCCTGACGGAGAACTAATGGTTAGATGGCTACAGTTAGGGATTTTTCATCCATTTTATAGAGTCCATTCCATGGGAAATAATGATGATGGCTCTGCCGAAGTTGATGCGAAAAAAGTAAAAGAAAGAGATATGAAAAACCGCTTAGACCAAGAGCCTTGGGCTTTTGGGAAAGCTTTTACACCGCAGGCCAAAGCTGCTATTGAACTACGATACCAATTACTTCCTTACTTGTATACTGCGTTTTGGCAAAACGTCCAAAAGGGAACGCCAGTTATTAAATCTCTATCTTTTTATGACCAAAACGATAAAAATACTTATGATAAAGAAGTTGAATTTATTTTCGGTAAAAATATCTTAGTCGCTCCCGTAACTGCACCTAAAGTCAAAAAAGTAGCGGTTTATCTCCCTAAAGGGACTTGGTTTGATTACTGGTCGGGAGAAAAATATAAGGGTGGTCAAACAGTGAAAACAAAAGTACAATTAACTACATTTCCAATGTTCATAAGAGCAGGTGGGGTTATCCCACACTACCCTATTATGCAATACACCAATGAAAAGAAAATAGAAACATTGACTTTAAAAATCTACGCTGGCTCCAATGCTGACAATCCTCTTTATGAAGATGCTGGCGAAGGCTATGACTATGCTGATGGAGATTATTCTTTAAGAAAATTTACTACTGAACTGGGGAAATTTAAATTTAAACTCAACCAATCGATTGAAGGAAAACGCGTTTCTGATTATAGCTCCATTCAGATAGAAATCTATGGATTGCCAACAAAGATTAAGTCCTGTAAATTAGATGACAAATCTGTGTCCATTAAAATAGATAAATCCATGTTAAAATTAACTATCAAACCTAACTTTTCTTACCTAGAAATAGAATTCTAAGGAACGCGCTAAAAATAAATTATGCCTGTCACAGAATCACTTTCTTAAAACTTATTCTTCCTAAAGAATGATGTATATTTATTTCATTTAAACATAAGATAGAATAAGACTCATCCTTGCTGTTAATTTACTTTTCTCTACCGTACACTTTTTGAAAACGCCGCCTTTGGCGACTAAAACATGGGGTTTGGGGTGAAGAATTTTTGATTTTTCAATGAAAAATCAAAAATTCTTCACCCCAAAAGCCCCTTTTCAGGCACGAAGCGTAGCATGAGGAAGCGTCAACTTCCGAACCGCTTGCGGACGGGTTGCCCGTGATTCAGTAAAAAGTGTACGGTAGTGAGATTTACTTTACATAAAATCCTTAATAAAATTTATTTTTTCAATTACAT
>CAYMSC010000094.1:14091-16699 GCA_964392805.1 uncultured Saprospiraceae bacterium | reverse complement strand
TTATTATTTTTCATTTACTTATCATCCACCCTTACAAAAGACTTAGTAACCACCTCTGTTCCGATTTTAATTTTACAATAATACAAACCTGCGGTCAACATCTCTGCTGGCATTTCAATAGTTATTAATCCTTTGTCAATTAATTTGCGCTGCGTCAAATTACTAATTTGCTTGCCCAAAACATCGTAAACCTGAATCTCTAAAGTCCCTGCTTTATAGGCATCTATTTCTAAAAGAAAGCTATTTACTACTGGGTTAGGGTAGAGCTTGATTTCATGTGTTCCCAATGGAGCAGTTGATAAATTATTAACCCTCGATTGTGCCGATTCTGCTAGGGTAGAAGTATTACAAGCTGCAATCCTTGCCGTAAAATCACTACCAGCCATTGCATGAAAACCGGGCATTAAGGTAATGGATTCTTCTGCAACATAAAAAGTTTGGTCAGTTGTGTGTACCATGCCCGTCGAAGTAATAGTGGCATCTGTGCGGTAAACAATTTTTTCCGTAGTGTCTAAAACAATCGCACCTGCTTCACAGGGGAAATCCGTCAAAGCTAAAGCATGGATTTGGGTAGCTAATTCACACTCCGTACCATTGGCATCCATGACAACGGCAGATAGTTCGTAATCACCATTCATGAGATTTTGTAAATCAGGTAAATCGGACCACCCATAAGGTGCGGAATTATCCGAAGCAATCCAATTATCATCTAAATATAGGGCAACGGAATTAATCGCTGCTTCTCCTGCTGTTACGGCAACATTGACTTCCGAAATAGTTGTTGTTTCTAACACAGATTGGTCAATACTTGGAGTAGTAAATTCAATTTTAGGACAACTCACTGCATTAAAAGAAATTTTACTAATCCCTCGACAAGAATTTGGGTCATCCATTGAACTAATAAGTACATACCTAGCCGAAATATTTGAGAAGTCAGGCCCTGCAAATCCTGCATAATTGGCACTACCATCCGCCAAATCCCAGTTATAAATACCCATTTCTTGCCAGTGTATACCATCCGTAGAATAGTCAATAACTACCTGTTGAAAACCAGCGGCTACTGCACCATCCGCATTATAATTCCATACTTGAGACGTTCCTAAATTATAAGCTTTACCAAAATCATATTGAATCCAATGTTGTCCATTCCGTTCTGGATTGGGCGCATCACTCAAAGGCGTACAAGACAACCAAGCATCATCAGCACGATTGCTAACTTCATTGGTCGTTTCGCATTCATCGGGGACAATATAGGAAGTCGTTGGGTCATCACAATCAGGGGCTACACAGGGCGTTCCAGCACATCCACAATTCCCATCCCACACATCATTTGCAGTATATGGGTCATTGTCATTACAGCTTATCCCAGCGGTAACACAAACCGTCTCACAAGTGTAGTCATAAAAATAAAAGGTAGGCACTCGAAGCCATTCATCTCTAGTTTGATAAGGTGTTTTCCAAAACAAATGGAACTGTTGATAATTATTTTCAGCTCCTTTATGTCTATATTCTACGTAATAATATTTATCGGCTTCTAACAAAATATTTTCTACCGTTTGGTCATGAGGATTATTACCATAATCGACATCATGGCTATAAGCACCAGCCCACCAATAGGTGCGCATTTCGTTAGCTGTCTTGTTAGCAGGGTCATCATCTGAACTGATATAGCACACATTTTGATGGGCACCTGTAATATTAAAACTGTATAATCCTGTCACAGGAACTTGGATATAAGCCTGCACGTAAGTTCCATAATTAGCCTCAAAACCTCTATCTAAATCATAGAGTTGTAAAAAATGATTTACTAAAGGTACAATGGTATCAGGTTGACCACCATTATCAATTTCTGTATCCAAAATACTAAGGGCAGTTCCTGCTAAATCTTTAAAAATATAGGTTTCTACTAAGCCTCTTTCTCCAACACAAACATTAGTCGTAATAGGATTCCCTGTACAATTACAATTCCCATCTTCTTGGTCATTTTCTGTCAAGGCATTTCCATCGTCACAAGCCGTTCCACGCTCTGGACAGGTGGTATCACAAGCATCATAAATATAATCTCCACCGACGGTAAACCAAAGGTCAGCATCAATACCATCTACCAAAAAGTCACCTTTCCATTCTACCGAGGCATAGTCCTGTCCTGTGATTTCAAAATGATTTAATTCAAAATAATAATATTGGTTGGCAGCTAAAGTTATGGTATCTAAACTGGCTATATCACTAGTATCTCCATTGATTAACAGTAAATTATCAGCCGTATTATCTGTACTTAAATTAAAATAAACTTCATTATCTCCATTGACATTAAAGACCACTTGTCCACCTGTTTCAGTACGAATATATCCCCTTACTTGAGAACCATATCGGTCATTGTAATTCGGTGGAGTTGATAAAGAATTAATGGTCCGAACATAATCAGGTCCATTCGGAAATCTATCAAACCTATAAAAATCTTCTATGTTCCATGCAAATAATGGCACATCTTGCCAGTATCGCCAACGAACTTCACCTTGGGCGCTATCACATTGACCAAAGGCAGATTGATTAAAGAGAAAAAATAAGAAGATGATATAAAAACGATTCATATTTTTTATGAATTTGG
>CAYMSC010000094.1:11950-13991 GCA_964392805.1 uncultured Saprospiraceae bacterium | reverse complement strand
AAGAGAAAAAATAAGAAGATGATATAAAAACGATTCATATTTTTTATGAATTTGGGATTCAAAATGGAATTCGTAGTAACAATATTTTAAATGGTAGCACTCGTACGGGTTTGGGACGCTGGCCTTTAGGCTAGCTGACTATAAATGTTACTCTAACAGATCTAAAGACGCTGTATTCCGACCAGACTAAAAGTCTGTGCTACCAGCTTTTAAACAAATATTCCAATCGGAGGATTCCCTGCCGAGTATGAATAAAAATTACCAATATTAGGTAGGATATAACTCAAATCATTAGAAGACGCACCAAACCAAAGGGCTAATTCTGCATAAAATTCATCCACGGAAGTAGTTGGTACAAACCGACCTCTTTCGTCTATATTCAGCGCATCATTTAAAGCGATATTAGGGTAGTTGCCAAAAATATTACCGCCATCAATCGCTCCGCCCATAATCATCTGATTACCACCCCAAGCGTGGTCCGACCCATTGCCATTAGAAGTTAAGGTTCGTGCAAAATCAGAAATCGTAAAAGTTACCACATCATCTTGTAAGCCTAAAGCTTCCATTGCTTGATAAAATTCGCCCATTGCATTGCTCAAAATGGGCAGCATTCTACCTTGGTTTAAGAGCACTTCATCGTGGTGGTCCCAGCCACCAAAAGTGGTGAAAAAGATTTGGCGATTATTGCCCAAATGTTGTTGTACGCTGATGATTTCAGCCATCATTCGCATATCTTGAGATAAACGAGCTTCACTAAAAGCGACAGGAATATCTGGCTTTTTAGAAAGCGCAGATTTGAATAAATCTATACTTTCCACCGTTTGCCGAGTCAGCGAGCTATAAGTGTCTTGAAAAATATTTGAATAAACATCTTCCACCATATTATTGACCACTTGATTTCTTGATTGGCTTAAATAACCCCGATTAGGCCACCATTCTGGCGGAGCTTCAAAGCCTAAATTTTCGGGCGTTGCATTATTCGCAATCGAATATTCAATAACGGTATTACCTGCTTGAAAACGGTTTTTTCCATCCAAAGAAATATTCATCGAAACGCCATCTATGCCACACATATCCTTTAGCATATCTGCCATTCGACCACCAACCCCAACGGCTGTTCTACTCTGTGGCACAGAAGTTTGCCATTGCATGATTTGGTCTGCATGAGAATATAAGCCAAGCGGTATTTGTTTCGACCCCGAATACAAATCATCCACATCCATAATTGGCTCAACCAAAGTTCCAATATTGGACAAAAAGGATAAATTGCCTGCATCAAATAAATTTTTGACAGAAGTCATCCCATTATGAATACCAAAGGAACGCCCTGGCGTATTGCTTGGATTTACCGCTAATAAATCGTTCGTTCCCAATGCCAAACTTCCTCTAACCGCTTGGTAATCTGCAAATTCAGCACTTTCTTGAGGCACGAGCATATTAAAAGAATCTGCTCCACCAGCTAATAAAATACAGACCATTGCTTTATAGTCTCCATTACTGCCGATAATATGCGGTCGAGCGGCGGCGGTATTTATCATGCCTAAATTCAAAGCAGTAGATAAAAATGCCGTCGAACCAATAGCGGCACAACTAGCTTGCCCTAAAAACTGTCGTCTTGATATATTTCTTTTTCTACTCATAATTTTTATTCAAATTTGCTAACTGCTAACCAAGCCTTAAATTTGACACAGGGTCATTTTATCTTACTTATTAATCAAATATTCTGGACTAGACATAATTAAATAAATAGCCATGTTGACCCGTTGTCTTTTTAAGAACAGGGTGTTTTCGTCATTATATCCTAGAGTAGGCATTTCTTGTATCACAGGAATCATGAAGTCTTTAGACCGTTGGGAAATTTGCCCATGAGCCAATATCAAATCTAATCTATCTAGTAATTCTTGAATTTGTTCATCATTAGTTAGGGCAATTTCGGCGGATAAATCTAATTCAGGATAATCGCCCTCATTAGTAGAGTTTTCAAAGCCTAAGCCCCAGTCATCCACAATAGCGCCATAGAATAGCCATAGATTTAGGGCAT
>CAYMSC010000094.1:0-11850 GCA_964392805.1 uncultured Saprospiraceae bacterium | reverse complement strand
CCTAAGCCCCAGTCATCCACAATAGCGCCATAGAATAGCCATAGATTTAGGGCATTCATATAGCCAGAAATAGTTTGAGAGTTCGTAATCTGAAATTCAGGTGCATTTTTACCAGCTTCTGCTATTGGACCAATGGGCTGATAATCCGCTTGAAAGAAATTAAATACACTTGGCGAAGTAAAAACCTTTTGAGCAAATCGGTCCATAATACTAACCATCGCGTTTCGATTAGGGCCATTCTCTGAACTTAAATCAAAACTATGGACGAGTTGTAAATAACGAACAAAAGGTTCTCGCAACATACCAAAAGTAGGGTCTGCGGCTGCTTCACAATTTCTAGCTTCATCATCTAACAAAATCGCTTTAATAAGTGCTTGCATATCACCACGCACATTACTATAATGACTTTCACCATTAAACGCTTTTGCCACTCTTTCCACATAAGCAGGACTGGGGTTAGAAGTAACCAATCTTTGGATTAATAGTTTGCCAATAAAAGGACCGACATTTGGATGATTGAACAAATGGTCGAGTGCCTCATTTATATCGGCAAGCCCATCAACAGGCGTTCGAGGTTGAACAACGTAGCCATTGAGTAAAGTTTTGGCATTGGGGTCATGATACTCATTGAGCATTGCCATCGGTTGGACAATATCATCATTATAGGTCAAGGAACCACAACCAAATTCACACCAAGGATTTGCCCAAGTGTAGCCCGTGAAAATCTTAGACATTTCGGCAATATCTACATTGTCATAAGTCGGAATTGGGTTATTATTTGCATCTAATTGACAAGTCCCATCCATATTTAATTCACACAGACCAATAGTAAATAATTGCATCACCTCTCTAGCATAATTTTCATCGGGAAAACTAATCATTCTCGATAAAGTATCGGGTGGATAAACACTCCAATCAAGTTGGTAAGTAGTATCTTGTTTTGGGTTATTCATATAGGTTAGATACAAACCCATTGCAGGTTGTTCCGTCACTTTTCCTAAAATATCTCTATAATTACCAAAGGCATTATCTAGTAGCATATCATAATAATGGGCAAAAGGGTAGGGATTTTCACCAAAAGAAGAATTAATAGAAATAACTAAAATTTCGGTTAGTGCTAAAGCAATTCTTTGCCGAAGCACATCATTGGTAGACATCGTATATTCCCAATAGGCGTAGTCCCAAAACCATAAAAAAGCACCCCCATTAGGGTCACCTGTACCTGCATTTCTTACATCCCTTATTTCTAGGATTTTATCTACACAATTAAATCCTCTGGGCAGGGCAAATTGTTGTTCCAGCCAATCTTCTAATCCATTACTGCTCAAAGCCATAATTTCCGAATAAGTAGGACCAAAGGAAGCTTGTTGCAAAAAACGAGAAGCGGCATTATTATTAGGGGTAAAGCCCTCGTTAGATAAGGTGTTGGCACCATCTGTACCTGGTTGGGCATTGCTCGTGGTGACAACTACATCTGAGTTTTGACCAACACCAATTAATTGTGGAGTTGCTTGCGCAAATAAAAAAGTGGTAATACCTAAACAAATCAACAAAGCGAAAAGTCGCTGTTGGTGAAGGTTATTCATATAACAGGATTTAGTGTGTAAGTACTTTGTGTTAAAAGTAGTAATAGATTGTGTTTATCGCAGGAGGTGTTTGTAAACAGTCTAGGGCAAGTAAATAGTCTTATAAAATCACAGAAATATAAGGGTAAAAATCATATATTTTATTTTAAAATAAAAATATATTTCGCCTTTTATCAAAAAATGGCTGATAGTTGTCAGTTTAGGAAGGGTAAAATAACTGATAATATTAATTTGATAGCAAAAAATAGTCCAAAAGGAGGGAAATAGAATAATAAAAAAATTAAATCCGTTGTCCTTCAATTATCCGTTGTATATAATTTTTTTGACAACGGATAATTAAAGGACAACAGATTTTTTTATAAAGTTGGCGCAATTTATAAGATGGGGATCCCTAATTCCCTTTCCAATCTCTTGCACTTAATATAGTACTCGACTTAGAACAATCACTCTGTTTATGCGGTTCGACTTAACTCAATCACTGTAATCTCAGGCCACATGCCAATCCGTCCTGGAAAAGCCAAGAATCCAAATCCCCGATTGATATACAAATATTGCTTTGCTTCTTCATATAAGCCCATCCATTTATCATAACGATATTGTGCAGGTGACCACTTAAAACCGGGCATATTGATACCAAATTGGAAACCGTGTGTATGCCCACTCAAAGTCAAGTGAATATGTTTTTGGTGCGGAATTACCTTTTCGTCCCAATGCGTTGGGTCATGCGATAATAAGACACAAAACTCGTCTGCCCTTGCATTAACCAAAGCTTTATCAATATCTCCTTTTTTAGGAAACCAACGCCCTCGCCCCCAATTTTCTACGCCCATCAAACAGATTCTTGCGCCATCCTTTTCAATAAAAGTATTTTCATTGTTCAACAATTGAAAACCCATAGCTTGATATTTTTTATAAAAATCAGCCCAATAGGCTCTCCTATCACCTGCATTGTCTGGTTCACCGTAATAATCATGATTCCCTAAGACAGAAAATTTACCATGTTTGGCGTTCATTTCTTTAAAAATATCAATGTAGTCATCCACTTCATCTTTATCAGAATTGACCAAATCTCCTGTAAAAACCACCACATCCGCTTCTTGCTCATTAATCATTCTAACCCCTTTTGCTACCCCACTTTTACTATCCAAACTCCCTGCGTGAATATCGGATATTTGCACAATTTTAAATCCTTCAAAAGCAGGAGGAAGGTCGGCAAAGGCTAATTTTACCTTATTGACCGTATAGGCATACTTTCCTTTTGTGATACCATACAACATGGTCGAAAAAGGAATCGCCGCTAATCCTGTTGCCGCCAAAGTTAGAAATCGACGACGGCTAGGAAAGATAGATTGCTCTTCGTCAAAATCTTTGCCTTTTATCAGCATTAGTACAAAACTGCCCATAGCATATAAAATCCGTCCCAAATCTTGCGGCAATAAAAACAGCACAAAAACTAATTTGGAAACAATAGCTGTCAATACTATCCCTAAATAAATATTGGAATTGGTACTACTAAAAAATCCACCACCTGTAAAAGCGGCATGAAAGCGATAAAAACTATAATAAATAAACACACTCATCAACCAATAAGCTATCGAGAAAATAATCCGATTACGCTTAGTTTTGAATAGCGATTTTAATCCGAAAAAGGTGTAAATATCTAGGAAAACGTAGATAAGTATGATGGTATAAAATTGACTTAGACGGGACCTCATTTATTATTTTTTGAATGATGATTTTCTTATTTTTTTACAAAAATAGTTTAACTTTCTGATGGAAAGTTGAGGATGTTTGAAAAATGTGAAAAATCGTTTTAAACAAAAAAATAAATGAGCCTATCTACCCTAAATACTTTTTCCATTTATTGGATAATCATTGCACTCCTTTTAGTGCCTATTCAGCTTAAAATTATTGCGCCATACGGCAGACACATTAGCCATAAATGGGGATGGGTGATAGATAATCGCTTAGGGTGGATATTGATGGAAATAGTATCTCCTTTAATTTTAGGCTATTTTCTTTTCGCTTCAGCAACACTCAATTTGACGACTGCCTTCATTGCAGGTTTATGGTTGCTGCATTACCTTAACCGAAGTCTAGTTTTCCCATTTAGAATTAAAACTAAAGGAAAGAAAATGCCCTTGCTAATCGCTTTGTCTGCTATCTTTTTTAATAGTATGAATGCAGGACTGAATGGTTATTATTTAGGTCAATTCGGGCATACTTACACCTTAGATTGGCTACTTGATTTTAGATTTATCATTGGCTTAAGTCTCTTTATCATTGGCGCAGTTATTAATATTCAATCAGATAACATTCTACTCAATCTAAGAACACCAACAGAACAAGGGTATAAAATTCCAAGAGGAGGCTTATTCCAATATATTTCTTGTCCGAATCATTTTGGAGAGCTGATAGAATGGATTGGTTTTGCTATTTTGTGTTGGAATCTACCCGCTTTATCTTTTGCCATTTGGACAATAGCTAACTTAGTTCCAAGAGCTTTGGCACATCATCAATGGTATCAAATTCATTTTCCAAATTATCCGAAGGAACGAAAAGCGGTCTTTCCTTTTCTTTTATAAATTATTTATCCAATTCTTTTTTGAAGACTAATGTATTTATCACCCTTACTTTAGAAAAGTCAATTTTTCTAAAATTTTAAAATCAGAATCGTGGCTAACAATATAACTGGCGTTTGCTGCAATGGCACAATCAACAAATTTATCATCGTCTTCATCTTTTAAAAGTTGGAATTTATAGTAGGTGGTTATGTATTCTATATTTGTTAAGTTTCCGATTAATCCAAGTGCATCCTCACTTGCTTTTGCGCCCATGTGTCGCTCAATGATTTCTTCGTATTCTGCTAAAATATCAGTGGTTACACAGAGTACATATTCTTTTGCAAGTAGTCGCTGAAAAACCCAATGTAAACTTGATTTGTCAGAAATACTTACCAATAAAACATTGGTATCTAATACAACTTTTTTCAAGGTTTATTTTTTTGATTTTCTCATTTTGGTATGCAACATGCGTTGAACATCTTCTTCCGTCCATTCTTTTTCTTCCCAGACTTGATTCGCTCTTTTGACCAATCGTTCAGCGAAGAAATTTGCTAAAACATTTTTTAATTCCTTTAAATCTTCGTCTGCTAGATTATGAGAAAATACTTTTAGCAATTCTAATTGTACATTTGTCAATGGTTGTTTTATCGCTGCCATATCATTTATTGTTATTTTATTGTCAATATACCAACATAATTTTTTACATCAAAGTTTCCTTAATGCTTTCTCACTACCGTACACTTTTTACTGAATCACGGGCAACCCATCCGCAAGCGGTTCGGAAGTTGACGCTTCCTCATGCTACGCTTCGTGCGTGAAAAGGGGCTTTTGGGGTGAAGAATTCTTGATTTTTCAATGAAAAATCAAAAATTCTTCACCCCAAACCCCATGTTTTAGTCGCCAAAGGCGGCGTTTTCAAAAAGTGTACGGTAGAGAAATTTTTTATAGTCTCCAAAATAATTTTACTTAATTGATTATTTAATTTAGACTCAAAATCACTCTTGGTCAATATGGAAAGTCTCTCTTTTTCATAAAGTGTTGTTTTTACTTTTCCTTTTACTTCAAGAATATAGACATTTTTGAATTTAGGTATTAATGGGCAAATGGTGGTGAAGGGGGAACAATACTTTGATATTAGAGCAGGAAAAGTTTTACGAGGGAAGGCGTATGTAGAATAGAAACTACACCTATTTGTCCTTTATTTTTCTCAAAGTATCTTGTATGATTACCTCGGCTACATTGATGCCCGTAGCTTGCTGAAAAGCCTTCCAATTGGGAGAGGTATTTGCCTCAATTAGATGGATGTCGCCCGAAATATCAATAGCGATATCTGCGCCATAAATACCATTAGATAAGTGGTCTAGTATGAATTCAACAATTACTTGTTGGGGATTTTCGATAGGAATGAATTTTGCTCCTTTGGCGGCGTTGGCTACAATTACGCCTTTCTTCTTAATTTTTACAACCAGTCCGATTATTTTTCTATCAATGACAAAAACTCTATATTCTTTTACGAAAGTTATATACGTTTGAAAAAATATAGGAACATCTGAATCGACTCTCTCTTCAAAGAATTGATTCGTGTAGTCTCGCATTTCGGCAGCTGTTTTTAACAAATAAATACCTTCGCCTTGCCTTCCGTTTATTGGTTTAACAATCATGGGGAATAGCTTTTTTTCCTCAATGATGGCAATTAATTGTAGGGTACTTTTCAAGTCGAAGGCTATAAAGGAACTCGACCCAGATTCGTCTTCATATCGCCCCACAGTAGATAATAGCTTCGAACTATGTCCTGCTTTAAATCTATGAATAGGGTCACTTAAAATACAACCGCAGGCATCCAAAGAATGCGCCAACATGGATGTGGCAGTAGCTATATTTTTAAAACTTCTGATGTGGAGTGCTGATAGATTGGCTATATTCTTTCCAAGATAACGAATGATAGGTTTTTTGGCTCCTCTTATAAATTGATAAGAAACCTTTCTGGGGTCAATTAACAAAACGTGCTTAAAATGCTTTACCGCGTCGTCATAAATTGCTTGTTTCTCATAGTTTAATTTTGCGTAATTGTTGATGGTGACAATACCGAAGGTTAAGGTCATAATACTAATAACTCATTTTAAGCGAAAATATTGTTAAACCTATCCTGACTTGGCGTAGCCAGTAGAGAGTAGAGACTATTTCGCAAGCGAAATTGAGAGAATAGAGACTTTAGACAAGTTGAAGTACATAGGGCTTTCGCCCCATGTTAAGATATATCGCACCTTTGGTGCTTGTGCGTAGCATCAGTTAGTAAGTAAGTATAAAAGGCATTTTAAAAAATAAAAATAACTACCTTTGAATTCATTCCAAATCCATAAAAACACTCCATCATGAAAAATATCAACAGAAGAAACTGGCTAAAAATATCAAGTCTAGCAAGCACAGGTGCCCTAATCGGAGGGACCAATAAACTGCAAGCAATGACCCCCACATCATTTCCAACAGGCATAAACGCAGACCAACCCATCCGATTAAGTTCCAATGAAAACCCTTACGGACCATCTCCCAAAGTTCGCCAAGCAATGACCGCAGCCTATGAAAATGTTTGTCGCTATCCGTATGGTTGGTACAAAGAATTAATAGAAATGTTAGCCCAAAAACATGGTGTTTTAACAGACAATATCATGCTCACCGCAGGGTCAACCGAAGGGCTAAAAATGGCAGGCATTACTTATGGAGGAGAAGGAGATAATATCGTTGCAGCTGACCCAGTTTTTCAGGCAATTCTACGCTATTCGGAGCACTTTGGGACTTACATCCACCGAGTGCCTGTAAATAAAGACATGGGACATGATTTGGAAAAAATGGAACAACGAATTACCCAATCTACTCGATTAGTATATGTCTGCAATCCCAATAATCCAACCAGTGCTTTAGAACCCGCAAAAGAATTAGAATCTTTTTGTTCTGCGGTGTCTAATCGGACGATGGTTTTTGCCGACGAAGCCTATTTTGATTACATCGAAGACCCGAATTATCCATCGATGATAGAGTTGGTCAAAAAAGGAATGAATGTAATCGTAGCGCGAACCTTTTCCAAAGTATACGGCTTAGCAGGCATTCGGATTGGTTATTTAATTGCCCGACCAGATATTATTGATCGGATTGGAAAATCAACGATGGCAGGACCAAATATCTTAGCAGTCGCAGCCGCAAAAGCCGCTTTGCAAGATGATGAGTTTTATCAGTTTTCTTTAGCAAAAAATAAGGAGACCAAAAAAATGATGACGGAAACCTTAGATAATTTAGGTATGGAATATGTGTCTTCTGCTTGTAATTTTCTATTTTTCAAAACAGGCCGACCAATTGGAGATGTTTATTCGGATTATATTAAGCAGGGCGTAAAAGTAGGGAGACCATTTCCACCAATGTTAGACTGGTGTCGAATTAGTATGGGGACGACGGAACAAGTGAAAAAGTTGTGTACAGCGACGAAGGAGATTTTTGGTTGATTGACTTAAAATCCTAAGATTACTACCAGATTTTGCGTCTATGGAACTCTGAAAAAATAAATTTACCAATTTTGAAATATGAACCCGTAGGGGTGAACCTCGAAGAGGATGGGCAGCTTTTCAATGGGTTGAAAACCTATGGAAAAGCTAACCCATCCGTAAACGGTTCACAAACGATGTTTGCTCATAATTCAAAATTCTTTTGGTAAATTTATTTTTTCAGTAATACTATGATGCAAAATCTGGTAGATATTAGATAGTTAATTTACAAAGAATCTAAATTTATTTTGACTAACCAATTGCTGTGCCTGGATGTAATAGTATTATTTGTTCACCTGATTCATAAGTGGTTCCTGTTGGAGTTACGTCTATTGAAATAGCAGCTAGTTTACGTCCAGAGATGGCATAGAGGTCTACGTCGTTTGCGAGGGATTAGGATGCAGAATCATATCTGATTATCCAAATAGTGAACAAATTATAAGCAATCTATTCGATTTGTCTGAGTTATTAGAAGATTAACTTTTAACCTAAAAAATTGAATTCAAACACTCCATTTGGTGCGATTTTTGTCTTTTACAAAAATACTTCCCGCCACCATCATTTATTTATCATCTTTCTCCCTCCTTAAATTTGCAGTTTATCATGAAGACAAAATTAATCACATTTGTTTTATTCCTTCTTCCTTGCCTATTATCCGCCCAATTTTTTTTCAGACTTGATTTAGACGATACAGGACTTTATTCTGTAATAATGAGAACAGAAGAAGTGATTCTTGACCCAATAGCGGGGAGTGGACAAGTTACCATTACTGCTCCTTTGGGAGGATTTGAAGTTGGTGAAGTAACTTCCGTCAATGGAACATGGAATGGAAGTGTTGATATAGTAGATCAAAGTATATCAGCCGACATACCGCATGATTATTTTTTTATAGGATTGAGAGATGGGGATGGAATTAATGGCTTGGATATTTGTGAAGAGCAAACACTCTTTACTTTTAGAAATATAGGGGTCAATACAGGTCGTGCAGCATTAATTACCGATGAAGACCCAATAATTACTAAAGAAATAGATTTGAATAATAATCCTAATCATGATTTAAGCGTTTTTGATAGTTCGACGGGTAAAATCCATAATGTTGAGGGAGTTTATCAGGAGGCAATAATAACAACGTATACAGAATTAACAGAAACCATTTGTGAAGGAGAAAGCTTTCTATTCAATGAAATGGAATTAACTGAACCAGGCACCTATATAGATTCCACACAAAACAGCAATGGCTGTTATAATTATACGATATTAACGCTAAGGATTAATGCTAATGGAGATGTTAGCCAAAGGATAGTCTTACAACCAGATAAAGCAAATGGAAAAGATGCCTCCATTCGAGGTTACTGGCCAGATCGTAATTTCCATGATGGCATAAAATTTTATGTGTACACCTGGACACATAGTGGAAATCGAGGTCCAGGCAGAGCATTAATAGATTTTGATTTAACTCAAATTCCTAGCAATGCCATGATTACAAATGCTTCTCTTTCATTATATAGTAGTGGAGGAACAGATTTAGATTTGGCAGACCATTCAACAAGAAGTGGTTCAAATGCTTCTTATATAGAAAGAATCACTGCACCTTGGGAAGAATCAACTGTAACATGGGATACTCAACCCACAACGACCACCACCAATCGGGTATCTCTTCCAGCAACAACTAGTATCGACCAAGACTTTTTAAACATGGATGTGACTCAGTTAGTTGGAGATATGGTTGCGGACTCTAGCAATAATCATGGTTTTATGATGCGTTTACAAACAGAAGTGGAATATCGAAATCTTAGTTTTTATACATCAGATTATACAGATGCGCTTAAGCGTCCCAAATTAGAAATTACCTACACCGTTCCTAGTATAACTAGAGACTCTATATTCGCCACAATTTGTCAAGGAGAGGGATATGAATTTAATGGAACAATATTAACAGAAACAGGTATCTATCAAGATTCCTTAACCAACAGTAATGACTGTGGGGAGGGGAATGTTTTAAATTTGACGGTAAAGGATGCGGCTTACACTGAATTGGAGGAGGTGATTTGTCAAGGAGAAAACTATGAATGGAATGGCGTTGTATTAACTACATCAGGTACCTACCAAGATACTTTACAAAACAGTAATGGCTGTGATAGTATTTTGGTATTAAATTTAACAGTACATTCGGATAGCTTTACACAGATAATCGTATTGCAACCAGATAGTACTAAAGGAAAAGATGCTTCGATTCGAAGTTTATGGCCAACTAGGAATTTTGATAATTTTGTAAAATTTTATGTGTCTGCTTGGACCCATAGCGGAACTCCGATGAAAGGAAGAGCATTAATTGATTTTGATTTGACGCAGATTCCTAGCAATGCTTTAATAACTAATGCTTCCCTTTCTTTATATAGTAGTGGAGGAGCAGATTTGGATTTGGGAGACCATTCAACACGGAGTGGTTCGAACGCGTCTTATATAGAACGGATTACTTCGCCGTGGGAAGAATCAGAAGTGACGTATGATACTCAACCAACAACGACGACAACAAATCGTGTATCTCTCCCTGCTACAACAAGTTCCAATCAAGATTTTCTAGATATAGATGTAACCGCTTTAGTTGAAGATATGATAGCCGATTCGGAAAACAGTCACGGTTTTAGGATGCGTTTACAAACAGAATCTTTTTATCGGAATCTTGGTTTTTATACCTCAGATTATGTGGATGCGGCAAAGCACCCTAAATTGGAAATCACCTATATTGTTCCTAATGAAACAATCTTAAGAGACACCATTTGCCAAGGCGAAAACTATGATTTCAATGGAACAATACTAACAGAATCAGGAATCTATATGGATACCTTACAAAACAGCAATGGCTGTAATAATATCCGTACTTTAGAGTTGATAGTCTTAGATAGCAGTAGCAGTATTTGTGATACTACTGAAACGCCAATAGATACCGTTGCCAACCTAGTAATGACAAATATTCAAAGAAGAGGGAATAATTGCCTTTATGTAGAATGGTCACCGATAGAAGAGGTAGTAGGGTATCAATTAGAAGTCCGACTCAAAGGCATGGATAATTGGGAAGACATAGAAATACTAAAAACGGATGCTGCCAAAGCTTATATTTATGGACCTATTAGAGAAGGATTAGAATGCAGAATTAAGATGAATTACCCAAACGATGAACAAATTATAAGCGATGTATTCGACTTGTCTGAGCCTTTGGAGGACTAACTTTCCATGGTAATATACTGGATTTTATCTGTACTATTTAGGACGACGACTAATAAATAATTGGTATGTACTTCTCCTAAAGTATAATCAAAAATAGCGTATCGTTCTGCATCGTGTGGATAAAATCCAATTCTATTTAGGTGTAATAATTTGCGTAATTTCTTTTTTCTTTTTCTTTCAGAAGTAGAATTTTGCAATATCGGTAGCAAACTTCCTTCTTCTCCTTTTTCTTGATGAAAGGTCAGATATTCGTCCGTTACACTATCTTCTTCTGCCGCATCTTCTAGGATAAATGCATGCGTTTGGTCTTTATAGGTACTTAAATTATTAAGGATTTTATTGACTAATACCAATTGTACTTCGGATACGGAAGGGGCTTCAAAATTTATATCCAGGGACAGTGGCTTTCCTTCCGATTCAATATCTATAGATAGCGATAATCCTTCCACTGCATCTAGTGAAAAATTACCAAAGATATCGTAGCTATATCTATTTTTAGCGGATGGATTTGATTGTAGATAAGATAGGACTGCTTGATGTTCATCTTGTTCTGCATAAGTGATAGCCGTTTTTCCATCCTCTGTAGCTACCTCCATATCCGCTCCATTTTCTACTAATAATTTTACCAACTCTAAATTACCAAGATGCGCAGCGGACATCAATGGAGTAACACCTTGCGTTTGTTGAGCATTTACATCCGCTCCATTTTTTATCAATAAATCACAAAGAGCCATATCATTTTTAGCCACAGCCGAATGCAAAGGCATCACCTTAGTAGGATTGGCGGCAGGCAAATTTACCTTCGCTCCTTTTTTAAGTAAATAGCCAGCCACTTCTTTTTGTCCAAAAAAACAGGCCAAGGTCAAGGCATAGAAGCCATCTTTAGCAGGCTGATTTAATAAAGCAGGTTGGCTATTGACTTTAGTAATCACTCGATGT
>CAYMSC010000093.1:15636-16801 GCA_964392805.1 uncultured Saprospiraceae bacterium | reverse complement strand
TACTTTACTTCATCGTCTAAAATTTCTTGAATATTAAAAAAAATGTCTTTGCCTGTTTTATCATGGAGGAAGCCAAATCCTTTCTGTACCTGAAAAGATTTAATGAATACATTAGCTGGTAATATTTTATTTAAATCTTGGTTTTGAATTTCAAAAAGAAAATTTTCTGATTTTTCTGTTGCTAGTCTTTCTATCAATAAATCTTGATATGCTTTAATGATTTCATGATTTTTTTCGCTATCAAATCTTTTTCCTAGGGTCAAATTTAGAGGTAGTAGTAAATCAATAGCAGGCAAAAATTGTTCTATTTCATTTTGACTATTTTCATTTACTTTGTAATTAAATAAATTGTTAAAAGGGGCAAGTGCCTCATTTTGATCACAAATTTTTAAGAATGTTAAAAAAGTATCATAGTTTTCATTTATATCAATCAACTTTAACTTTTCTTGAAAAAAATATAAACATTCCTTGAATCGCCCACAGGAATAACTCAAAGTAATTCCAAGAGAAAGTAGATCTGAATCGTCATCAATCAATTTTGAAATATCTTTTCTAATTATCTCAATTAAATACTCCAATGCACTTTCATATTCTCCTAATTGAACTTGAAAGAAAATTGAATTATAGAAAATATAAAAGTTGTTATAATATTTAGCATTTAATTTTGCCAATTCTAAATATATATGTTCTAATCTAGAAATCTTATCAGTTTGTTTAGAGGCATATAGGTAACTTTGATGCAGGCTTGTTAAATCTTTATGAATAGAATTTTCTTCCTCTGTTCTAGAATATCTATTTCCACCTGGTAGAAGAAACTTTAAAACAGGTTCTTCTATACTAATAACCATATCCGCTAATTTTTGCTTTAAAGAAAGCACATCTTGTAATAATTCTTTAGGGACTTCTTCTTTAATCGGCTCTAGTTCCTCTTGCGTGGAGGTATTAAATTCTATTTGGGGGGACGAAAGAGATGGAGAAAGTTTTTCAATTAATTCAGGCGTGAGTATAAGATTGTTTGTTGTATTTTCAATTTGGTTATTTTCTTCTAAAATGCTTATATCGTTACTTTCTAATTCAATTTGGTTATTTTCTTCTAAAATGCTTATATCGTTACTTTCTAATTCAATTTGGTTATTTTCTTCTAAAATGCTTATATCGTTGCTTT
>CAYMSC010000093.1:0-15536 GCA_964392805.1 uncultured Saprospiraceae bacterium | reverse complement strand
TTTGGTTATTTTCTTCTAAAATGCTTATATCGTTGCTTTCTAATTCAATTTGGTTATTTTCTTCTAAAATGCTTATATCGTTGCTTTCTAATTCAATTTGGTTATTTTCTTCTAAAATGCTTATATCGTTGCTTTCTAATTCAATTTGGTTTTCTTCAACTTGCGGAGGGAGTTGATTAAGTTGATAAATTGAATTGTTAGATAATATATTTAATTTCCTAAAACTTCCTATGGAATCTTCAAATAAAATAATCTCTTCATTATCCACAAGAATGGAGATATAGTCATCTTCTATTTCTTTAATTTCCCCTTCTAAATTATTTTCACTATGTTTATCAAAAATTCTAATTAACTCTCTTATTTTGAATTTTTTTTTGATAATTTTAATTCTACTCATTTTTGATTTTTTATTGGGGTGGAAGATAGAACTTATGAAAATGAATTCAATTGTAAATCTTTTTCTTATTTTTATCAAGGATATTTCCTAAAAATATTATTGTAAGCGTAATTATTCCCCTAATTCAAAAGTTTTTGGCAATTAGCAGGAAGAATTTTAAGGATATAATAACCTTAGCTGAGTTTACAAAGTGAGCGATTCAAAGTCTAACTAAATTGATAAATTACTGTAATTAATATTATTAATTAATCATTTAATTAAAATTAGATTTTGTTTCCAAGAATAATTGAACTATAAAATTCTATAGATACCGATTTTTAGACCTTATGGAAATCGCATTTTCTAAAACCCAATTAGTGATATACTCTTTTATAAACTGACAATTTTATTATTGTAAGGTGATAAATCATAAAATTAATTAATATATATTGACGTGCAAAAAAAAATACAAGAAGAAATAAAAAAAAGAATTGAGGAGGTGAAAGAAATGAAATCAGAGAAACTATATTTAAGCAATTTAGAACTTGTAGAAATACCTAAAGAGGTATTTGATTTGAAGTTTCTCAAGATACTAGACTTAAGTAATAATAAACTTACATCCATTCCAAGTGAAATAGAAAGCCTTCATTTAATGAAAAATTTAATCCTTTCCAACAATGAACTAACGAGTATTCCAGATGAAATTGTGAACTTAAAAGAGTTGACTAATTTACATTTAACAAATAATAAACTGTTTGAATTGCCTGAAAATATCAAGGCCCTTAGAGGATTGAGTCGACTTTTCTTAGATAATAACAAGTTTAAGAATATTCCTAAAAGTTTTCTAGAACCTAGAAAAATTAGACATATAGACCTTGACCCAAGTCCAACATGGCAGAATAATACTATTTTTTTGGGAAGCAATCCATTAGAAAACCCCCCACCACAAATTTTAAATCAGGGAATTGATACGACCTTAAATTATTATGCACAACAAGAGACACAAGGCACGCTACCTCTTTATGAATCAAAAATCATATTGGTAGGAGAACCGGATGCAGGTAAAACTTCTTTGATGAAGAAACTCATTAACCATACTTATGAAATCCCACAAGAAGAGAAATCAACCCTTGGAGTAGAAATTAAGTCTGGCTGGTCTTTTACAAGTACGAAAGATCCAGAAATAAAAATGAGAGCGAATTTATGGGATTTTGGTGGGCAACAAATTCAATATATGGCGCATCAATTCTTCCTTACGCCAAGGGCCTTATATCTATTAGTGGTTGATGATCGAAGGGAATTAGTCAATATAGATTATTGGTTTAATGTCATTCATTTATTAGGAGAAGGAAGCCCTGTATTAGTCGTACAGAATCAAAAAAATTATAAATCTACCTCAAATTTTGACTTAGATATTAATAGTTATAAGGAAAGATATAAAAATGATTTTTATATCGAAAATTGGACGATAGATCTTTCAGAAAATGATTACAGATTTAAGAATTTTTGCCATAGGCTCTATGAATTAATTAGTAATTTAGACCATATAGGTGTGATGCTACCTTCTCAGTGGGTGAATATCAGAAAAAAAATTGAGGAAATTCAGTATCGCAATCATATTTCAATTGAGGAATATTTTGAAATATGTATAGCTAATGGACTAAAAGACCAAAAAGACCAATTAGTATTAAGTAGTTATTTGCACGCTTTGGGGGTTATGTTACATTTTCAAAATTCTGAAATTCAAGATTTTGTAATTCTAAACCCCAAATGGGCAATGGATGCCGTATACAGTGTGTTGTCAAATAAATATATTATCGAAGAGAATGGAATATTTAGCCGTTATTGGTTTAATGAATACTTGGGTGATAAAGGTTATGACCAAAGAGAGCAGGCTAGATTATTAGATTTGATGAAAAAGAATACCTTTGAAATATGTTATCAATTATCAACCAAAAATGGTGATGAATTTATTGCCCCTCAATTATTGAAAAAATCTAAACCAAATATTGAAGACATCCTTAAAAAACTAAAAAATGTTCGTAGACTGAGATATGTATATAATTTTATGCCAAAAGGAATCATCTCAAGGCTTATTGTTAGATTAAGTGAATATATCTATACCGTCTCAGATAATAAAGGATTAATATGGCAAAAAGGAGGAGTATTTAAATACCCTAATAATTCGATAGCTATTATAGAAGAAGTTATTACTAAAGCAGGCCAGAAAGTAATTGATATTTGTGTAGGAGGTCTTAAAGATTCAATTACAACGGAATTTTTATTAATCATTAAAAAGGAAGTAGAAGAAATTCACCGAAAATCATTTAAATGGATCAATGCTGATTTAATGGTACCCTGCATCTGTAGCCAATGTGAAAAACAAACTACGCCTCATTATTTTAGAGTGAAAAAATTGAAAGAAAGAGTAGACTCTAATAAAAGAACGGTAGAATGTGGAGAATACGCCCCCTTTGATGAAGTACCGATTTCTAAGCTTATCTCAAACATAGAAATTGTAAATGTTAAGCGGAAAAAGCCAATTAAGAAATTATTTATTTCTTACGCCCACAAGGATAAAAAGTATAAAGATGAATTGAATACCCATTTGAAGTCCCTTATTCGATTACAAAAGATTGAGGTTTGGGATGATAAAGAGATAGATGCTGGAGCGGATTGGAAATATAAAATTTTTAAAAACCTTAGTGAAGCGGATATAATATTACTTTTAATTAGCCCTGATTTTATTAATTCTGAATTTTGTTATACAAAAGAATTGGACTTTGCTTTAAAACAACAAGTTGACGGTGAAAGTACCATTATACCAGTAATAATTAGAGATTGCATTTGGACAGATTTGCCTTTTGGAAATTTTCAAGCTTTACCAAAAAATGGTAAAGCAATTAATTCTTGGAAAAATAGAGATAAAGCTTATAAAGATGTTGTGAAAAAAATTAAAAAAATAATTTCATGAAAAATATTAGAGATCTAATAACCAAGGCCTCCTATTTCAAATCGAATACAATAATATTGGTCGGTATGGAGAACCAAGTTTTAAAGTAACTACAAGTGCATACACCAAGTGCACCTATGAAGAATCAGGGCTTAATCGAGTAGCTACCATCACGAGACTGTTCACCGCTAACTGCCTTAATTAACCTCTTCATTAAAATACACCTTATAATAATACATTTCTTTTTCTTCATCAAAGCCTTTTTCCAAAAATTGTTTACTAGATTCAGGATTTCTAAAGTCTAATTTTATTTGGATATTGGTATCTAGTTTAATGAAATTCTTAATGGCTTGTTTCTGTTTTTTCAATACGACAGGAGAAATATCAAAGGTTTCAGAAAAAACGAGCCCATTATCATTTTCGTATTCGGTTTTGAAATTGGCAAATTCTTCTTTCAGTACTTCGTCTTCAAATACGGTTTGTTGGAAATCGTTTTGTAAAAGCATATCGTTTTCATCAAAGTAGGCAACGGACTGATTTAGAAAATCAATTTGTTCTTTTTTACTTTCTTTTTCTTTGATAACTTCCTCCGAAAAAGACCGACACATTTCTATGTAAGAACGGGTTTCAAAATTACTATCTCTAATATAATCTACATTTAGAAAGTAAGTTAGCCAGTATTCTGTATCGTAACTATTGGTATCTACACTTAAAACTCTTGCTCCATTGTCCAAATCTGTATTAAAAATAAGACAACCTTTATCCAATTTTTTAATGCTAATACCCAATTGTTTGACAATTTCCAAGTTATCTTCTTGATGTACAACATCTAAAAACGGTAGCCTATCTTCTGATTTAAAAATACCAATGGTATCTACCAATTCATCTCTAACCAAAACATCGCCAAAAAGCACAATGAATAAGTCCCCAGATTTAATATGCGGATGATTAGATTGGTCATATAAGTGCCTCAAAATATCAACAGACTTTGATTTAAAGTCGTTCTGGTCTTTAAAAACAAATTTGGCTAAATCATTCACTACATTATACCCAATATCCACATTATGGACAAAATGATAAGTTTCCGTAACCTTTGTGAAAGGTTTTAGGAAATAGTCCATTAATACATTTCTCAAGGCTTCATTTGGAAAAACCAATTCATCAGAAACCGTAATGCCTTCTTCATGCGATTTATTACCCACTCTGTGAACAATAATTTTATTAATATAAGCTTCGTCGTAGTTAATCATATGCTATTTTGACTGAAATTTTGACCCTAATTTTGAAGAATGCGAAGATACAATAACCTTTGGATTAAAACCCTGCTTGGGTTAATTCTTTGATAAATTCAGGACGATTTTTAAACTGTTTTTTCAAACGCTTAATGAATTCATGCTTCGATTCTTCCATTCCTTTAATGGCTTTAATCGTTTGAAGATTTTTACAAATTCTTTTATAATCAGCGCGAGAAGAAGCATGGAGGGTTAATTGTTCGATAGTGCGTTTAGTTTGCATCTCAAAAATATCTCTTGGATAAATATTTAAAATAGGTTTGACCAAATCATTAAAATCCCATGCGTTTTGTTGAGTTTTCGCCAATTCTAAGATTTCTGCAAAACGCAATTCAGCGGCTAATAATTTAGCATAAAATGCTGGATTAGTATTATTAGATTGAATAAATTGCGCTTTTTCCTCAAGCGTGATAAATTCTCGAAGCTCTTTGAAAGCCTCCATATCTTGTTTTTTATGAGTATAAAACTTTAATAATTCTATATAAAATGGGCGGTCAACTTTAGGATGGATGTGTTTTAATAAAAAAGCAGCAAGGTTATCAGGAAATAAATCAAAGGTATAGCGAGCAATTCTATAAAAATTGTCAGGCTGATTCAATTGGTGGTATTTTTTCATTAGTTGGGCTGCAATTTTTGGGTCATTGCCCGCAAAATTTTCCCCAATTTCTAACCACCAATCTTCTTTCCGTAAAAGCAGGGCACATTGCAAACAAATATTGGCTGTTTGGTAATTTATCAATTGATTTTTTGTCAATAAATCTCTTAAATATTGTGCGGTACTTGGCGTTAGAATAGCTAATAAAAAAGGTTCGAAAAACTTAAAATCATAATAAATATCAGAATGACTTTGATTGGTATGATGCAATTGCCAACGGTCAAAAATTAAATCAATACATCGCTTGATTTGTTCTTCTTCCAAAGCGGTATCGGTCAAAGTTTCAATAATGGTTGTTTGCCAATGTTGACAAATGGTTATAGTTTCTGCTTCAAAATCATCAATGAGTGGAACAGTTTCCCATTCTGGTTCTGGTAATCCAAAACTAGCTTCAAACATGCCTAAATATACAGTCAGTGCATTGGTTAACTGTCCATGTGCCAAAAAATCCAAGGCTTTTTCACCATAAGGATTTAATACCTGTTCAATTTGTTCAATCGCTTTTTCTTCTAATAAAATTGGTGATTCTTTTTCTTTGGATGGAGCATTGAGCGGTAAGGTAATCGACTCATCATCACGAGAGAAATCTACGGATAAAAGTTGGTCGAAAATATTTTTCCGAAGGCTATTTATATCAATCGAGACCTTATATTTTTCATTGTTTTGTTGAAGTTCTAAGAAGTTTTTTCGGAGAAATTCATTGTTTTCAAAGAGTTGTTGCAGAAAATTATTTTTAGTTTCCTGCGTAGCAATTTGGAAAACATTATTATAGAAGTTTTTGCCATCTTTCAAACGATAATCAATGATTTCTACGGTCTCTTCAAAGTCTGCTTTTGTCTCTAATTCTAGTTCTTCAAATTGACCATCTAAAATATTTAGGCAGACCGATACCGCATGCTCACAAAGCCCCCCTGCGTCAAAGTCACAGGTGCAAAAGCAGTCAATATCCAACTCATTCTCTTCGATTTGAACATCATAAATTTGTTCCACAAAGACAATGGCGGTATACTTATTTTGTTCTTTTGTAAGTTCTGCTACCTTCTCATATAAATCGTCTCCTTTGTATAAACTGGAGAGGGTAGCGGCCTCCTTAAGCCATTCTTTAGTTAGTTTCACTCAATAGTATGTTAGTAAAAATTACTTAATTCGCTGAAAAAAGCGCAACCACTTATTTAC
This sequence comes from uncultured Saprospiraceae bacterium, assembly GCA_964392805.1. Classification (GTDB taxonomy): domain Bacteria; phylum Bacteroidota; class Bacteroidia; order Chitinophagales; family Saprospiraceae; genus JAFMDF01. The sequence goes on along the minus strand of CAYMSC010000093.1, from coordinate 9,084 downwards.
TGGCTGAACGCCCATCACTAATAAATCACCATCTAGAATAAAACTAGGCACTGCAGTTACCCCATCTGCTTTGAGCGCTTGTATTTCTTGGGAAACTGCTTGTTCTCCAATATTAGAATTCAAAAATTGGTCAATTTTGTCTTTTTCCAAACCTGCATCTCTCGCTATTCTTGCCAATACCAAAGGGTCTTCTACATCCTCGGTTTTCTCAAAATAACTTTCAAAGAGTGCCATACCCATTTTATTTTTCAAATCGTTATCGGTGCATAAACTCATCAAGCGATGGGCTTCCAAAGTATTGGGAATAACTTTTATATTTTTGTAATTAAACGTAATATTTTCTTCAGCGGCAGCTTCTTTTAAAGCCTGTCCTAATCCTTTTCTTTTAGTAGCGGGAAATTCCCCCTTTGCTAAACCACCTTTGGGTATTTTAGGATATAACTGAAAAGGTCGTAATCTTGTTACCACCTCAAAATCATCACTAACTTGCTCAATGGCACGGGCCAACCGACTTTTACCAATATAACACCAAGGGCAAATAATATCTGAAATAATATCTATGGTCACTTTCTTTTTCATAGGCTACCGATGTTACGTCCATACAGGACGATTTAAGGCGAAAATAAAGTTAGTTGCTACTAGCAAACTACTTTTAGATTTTAAATTTAGAATTTTAGATTTTACATTAAAAACCTACTCAGGCGTTACATAAGCCGCTGTTATCCCACCATCTACTAAAAACTCTGTTCCTGTAGTATAAGAAGATTCATCTGAACCCAAATATAAAGCAGCATAGGCCATCTCTTTTGCTTCTCCAAATCGACCCATTGGAACATGGACCAATCGACGTTGTTTCTTTTCGTCCGTATTTAAAAACTTCATTAATAATTCCGTTCTAAGTGGTCCAGGACTAAGGGCGTTTACCCGAATATTTTCTCTAGCATGAATAATAGCTAATTCTCTCGACATCGCCAAAACGGCACCTTTACTCGATGTATAGGCTAATTGGGAGGTAGCTGCCCCTAAGTGCGCCACAAAAGAAGCAGTGTTGATAATAGACCCACCTCCAGATTTTTTAATCAAAGGAATGCCATATTTACAACCAAAAAATACACCTTTGACATTGATATCCATTGTCAAATCCCAAACACTTTCTTCGGTAGATTCGGCATCTCCGTCATCACTGTGCATAATTCCTGCATTATTGAATAAAATATGCAAGCCTCCAAAAGTTTTTTCGGCAAAGTCAATCATTTTTTTGCAATGTTTCGGTTTAGAAACATCTGTTCTGATAAAAGCAGCTTCGCCACCCGCCTTTTTAATGGCAGTAACAGTAGCTCTACCCGCTTTTTTATCAATATCAGAAACAATTACTTTCGCACCTTCTTTGGCAAATAATAGGCAAGTCTCTTTGCCTATTCCATTTCCGCCCCCAGTAATTAGGGCAATTTTATTTTTTAATCTCATGTTAAAACGGTTTACGGTACACGGCGCATGGTTCACGGTTGGCATCACGTATTACCGTGTGCCGTGTACCGTCAACCGTGTACCGTTCTAAATTTGTTCAAAATATCTTTTCCGTTCCCAATCGGTCACGGCTTTATTATAAGCATTTTGCTCTGTTTGAAAATGATGGGCATAATGTGCTACTACGTGTTTTCCGAAAACTCGTTTAGTAAAATCACTATTTTTGAATTTTTCAGTTGCTTCTGCCAAAGATTGAGGGACTTTTGGCAAATCATTGGCTGCATATACATCTCCTTCAAATATTTTAGGCGGTTTTATTTTATTTTTAATTCCCTCCAATCCACAAGCTAAAGAAGCCGCAAAAGCTAAATAGGGATTGCAATCTGCGCCTGGAATTCTACACTCTATTCTTAAACTTTTGCCTTTACCTACTATTCTAAAACCAGCTGTTCGGTTATCATAACTCCAAGCTAATTTGGTCGGTGCCCAAGAAGCATCAACATAGCGTTTATAGGAGTTGACTGTTGGCGCATAAAAAGGCATGACATCCGCAGCATTGGCTATCCACCCTCCTAAGAAATGTTGGAAAATAGCTGACCCTTTCACAGGTCCGAAGGACTTTTTACCTGCAAAAGCATTTTCTCCATCTTTCCATAGACTGATGTGAATATGGCAACTAGAACCCGCTCGGTCTTCATGATATTTTGCCATAAAAGTAACCGATAACCCCATTTTGTCTGCCAATTCTTTTAAGCATTGTTTGTAAACAGTATGCCGGTCTGCCATTTCTAGTATCTGTGCATAGCGAACATTTAATTCATGTTGCCCCAAGCCCCATTCGCCCTTAGAATTTTCCACAGGGACACCAGAATTTTTCAAATGTCGACGAGCTGCTGCTGTAAAATGTTCGGTTCGAGTACCTTGCAAAATATGGTAATCCTCTAAATACCAACCAACAGGTTTCAGGTCGTGGTAATGTTGCTCATGCGCCTGTCGATAATTATTTTCAAAAAGGTAATATTCCAACTCGGAGGCAGCAAAACACTGATACCCCCATTTTTTGGCTGCTTGTAACTGATTTTGTAAAATAGAGCGAGGCGCAATATCTACCCATTGATGGGTCTTTTCATTTTTTACATCACAAATCACCAAAGCTGTTTTCTCCAACCAATCTGCTATTCGAAGGGTATCCAAGTCAGGGACTAAATGAAAATCTCCATATCCTAACTCCCAATTCGCAAAAGCATATCCTTCTATTGGCTCCATATCCATATCTGTGGTCAATAAATAATCACAACTATGTGTGCCATCTTTCACCGCTGATTCAAGAAAAAACTCTGCATCAAATCGTTTGCCAACCATCCTTCCATAATGGTCCGTGAAGGCAACAACAATCGTTTCAATGGTCTCTGCTTTAACCATTTTAGTTAATTCTTTTAAGGTAAGCTTGCCTTTTATTGCCATAATTTAGGATTTTCTTGACTTATTTATTTTTGTAGCAATTCCCAATTTGGGGAATAATGAATCCCGAAGGGGATTGAATGTCAATAACTCCGTAACTTCTCAATAGACAATCTGGTAGAACGGACTTTAGTCTGTCGGGTTCACAAGCCTTTAGGCTTGGTTCGTTAGGTAAAGTGATAAAGTCTAAAGACTTTTGAACGGGACAGACTAAAGTCCATACTACCAGCCATCCTTATTGAGAACTTACCTTGTCCCGAATAAAATACGGGACAAGTTACGGTGCTATTCAAGTTTAATCACTTCGTGATTTTTCAAATTGAGAATTGCTTATGTTTCTTTTAGAATCGTATTGTTTTATTTTACTTTATTTAAAATAAATATTACTCATTTAAAATTTTCTGATTAATAATTTTTTAAAGAAAATTTTTAAATGAATTATCTTGCTAAGTTGGACTCACTACCGTACACTTTTTACTGAATCACGCACTCCGCTACGCTTCGTGCGTGAAAAGGGGCTTTTGGGGTGAAGAATTCTTGATTTTTCAATGAAAAATCAAAAATTCTTCACCCCAAACCCCATGTTTTAGTCGCCAAAGGCGGCGTTTTCAAAAAGTGTACGGTAGAGAAAAGTTGGACATATACTTTGAATTTTTATGTTCAATTACCAAAATCAAAATTCTCCTTTCAATCAAAGGTGCTAAATTTCCAATAAATTAAAATCCAAAAGAACGAGGTTTAAAAAAATCCTTCTCAATCCGTTTAATCCATCCAATCTGTGGTCCTATCCTCCTAGCAAAGCTAAAAAATAAAGCCTTAAAATCGGCTTCAACTTCAAAAAATCTCATGCAAGATGCTTGAGCTACGGTACAAACTCACCACTCCCTAAGACATCCAATCTTTCCAATCTTCTGCATTCCACTTAGTTGTTCGTTTTTTGATTTTGGTCCAGAAAGAAATGGAGCTTTTCCCTGTTATATCATTAACCCCAAATCGACTTTCATTCCAACCGCCGAAAGAAAAAGGTTCTCTAGGAACAGGCACCCCAACATTTACACCAACCATTCCTGCACTCACTCTATCCATGATATAATTCGCCAGACTTCCATTTTGGGTAAATACGGAAGAAGCATTACCGTAATTAGAGGTATTTTCAATTTTTATAGCTTCATCAATATCGTTGGCTCTCATAATTACAAGAACAGGGCCGAAGACTTCCTCTTTAGCAATTTGCATATCAGGTCTAACTTTATCTAAAATAGTTACGCCGACATAAGACCCATTTTCCAGACCTTTTGGTTTAGTATTTCTACCATCAACCAATAATTCAGCCCCCATTTCAACTGCCTCTGTTATATATTTTTCGATTCTGTGTTTGGCTGCCATTGAAATAACTGCACCTAAGTTATTACCTGCTTCCCAATTTTTAGCTTCTTTACAAATTTGTTGAATAATAGCATCTGTATTACCAACCGCTACCATTGCGGAGGCTGCCATACAACGCTGACCTGCACAACCTGCCGTGGAGGCAACAATATTTGCTGCCATATCCAAATGGGCATCTGGCAAGACAATTAAATGATTTTTTGCACCACCCATAGCCATACATCTCTTGAGCTGACTGGTGGCCCTTTTGTAAACAATTTTTGCCACCTTCGTAGAACCCACAAAAGAAACAGCTAAAATAGCAGGGTGGTCACAGATGGCTTCAACAATTTCCTTATCCCCATTTACGACATTAAAAACACCATCTGGCAAACCAGCTTTACTCAATAGTTCTGCAATTTTAATAGCGGCCATTGGTGTTTTCTCGGAAGGTTTTAATACCATGCAATTGCCTAAAGCAAGTGCATTTGGAATGGTCCACAACGGAACCATGGCAGGAAAATTGAAAGGAGTAATCGAAGCAACTACTCCTAGAGGAACATGAGTAGTTCTACATTCGATACCCTGACTAACTATTTGAATTTCATCATTGATAAATTGTGGTAGAGAGCAAGCAAACTCGGTTAATTCAATACCTTTCATGATTTCCGCTTTTGCCTCCCCAAGCGTTTTTCCGTTTTCAAGATGTATTAATTGACCTAATTCGTCTAAATGGTCTATTAGTAATTGTCTGAAAGTATAGAATACTTGAACCCGCTCTTTTAACGTTTTCTGAGACCAAGCAGGAAAAGCTTTTTGAGCCTTATCTACCGCTACATCCAAATCATTTTTATTTGATAAGACAACTTTAGATAAAATGCGTCCATCAACAGGGCTGACTACGGCTAAATGCTTTTCTTGTCCGTTACTTAATTGCCCGTTAACATAATTGGGTGTAATAGTTGGAGATTGGTTCATCATTAATTGATAGGTTACTTAAAGGTTATCGTTTGCCAAAAATAATAGGAATAATTTAGAATTAGGCTATTTTTACAGGTATTAATGAAATAGGAAGTAATTAGCAGAGGGCATAGGGTAGCTTACTACTGGACAATTTCCAAAAGACTTAAAAAGTCTCAAAAGATTTAAAGCCCTTACTACCAGATTCCAGTACCAGGCATTGAGTATTTAACAAATAAATTTTTTCGTCGTCTCTAAAATTTCAAGATAAGAACTAATGAAGAATATAAAATTTACCTTTTGTTTGCTAGCTTTTATGCTTTGTTGGTTTGGATGTGATGAGAAAGAAAGATTCCCATATCAATTAGCAAATGAAAAATTTGTAGAAATTATTACCGATTTGCATATTTCAGAATCTGCAGCTCAACATTTAGCGATAAGCTATCGAGATAGTATATCAAAAATTTATCTGGACCAAATACTAGAAATTCATGAAGTCCCTATAGAATTGTTTGACACTGAGTACGAAGCATTGAGACGAGACCCTGAAAAATTAGCACTTATTTATGACTTAGTCATTAAACGAATAAATGAATTAAAATCGAAAAAAAAGAAAGGAACAACACCAAAAGGACAGGAATCAAAGCAAGGGGCAAAAAAAAGGTAAAGCCTTTTTACAAAGACTTTACCGCAATAGAGAGAATCATTAAAGGCCAATTAGTTTATAACAAATCGCTTGCCAAATTTATTTTTGCCAATTATTTTTGAAGGCTTATGTGACCTTCTTATTGATTGTTTTTAGTGAAAAAAATTAAATAATACTAATTTTTGTTTAACCATATAATTTAATTGCTCTTTCGGCTATTAGAAATCAGCTGTAAATTTAGCATAATAGACTACAACGTTAAACAAGACAGAAAATAATTGACTAAATGGAGATTTCTATTTTGTTTAATTGTGACAAAAAAATAAGCACAATTTTTTTTTTAATTGTGCTTATTTTTTTTCGTAGTAACTTTTTTACCGTTAGTCTTCAAGTATTGCGGGATTCATCCCCATTGAAGAGAATCCGCCATCATGAAACAAATTCTGCATGGTTACCATTTTTGTCAAATCTGAAAACATGCTCACACAGTAATCCGCACAAGCTTCGGCAGAGGCATTACCAAGTGGAGACATCTTATCTGCATAACCAAAGAATTTATCAAATCCTTTTACACCACTACCAGCAGTGGTCCAAGTTGGTGATTGGGAAATGGTATTGACCCTGACTTTTTTGGAAGTACCATAGTGATATCCGAAGCTTCTAGCATAAGACTCTAATAAAGCTTTAGATTCTGCCATTTCATTATAATCAGGAAAAGTTCGCTGTGCGGCAATATAGGTTAATGCAAGAATAGACCCCCAGTCATTAATCGCATCCAATTTCCACATTACTTGCATCACCCTATGAAAAGACATTGCTGAAATATCAAAAGTTTTGTGCATCCAATCATGTTTTAGATTGGTATATTCTTTCTTTTTTCTAACATTCAAAGACATACCTATTGAGTGAAGCACAAAGTCTACCTTACCTCCTAAAATCTCCATAGATTTGGTGAAAAGATTTTCTAAATCTTCCATGCTAGTAGCATCTGCGCTAATTACTTCGGCATTTAGTTTTTCGCCTAACTCTTGCAATTTTCCAAAACGTAAGGCTACGGGCGCATTGGTTAAGGTGATTTGAGCGCCTTCTGCAACACATCTTTCTGCCACTTTCCAAGCAATAGATTGGTCATCTAATGCACCGAAAATAATTCCTTTTTTGCCTGCTAATAGGTTATTTGACATAATTTATCGTTTCAATTTTTATTCTAAAAAACATTTGCTTAATATTTGCGGATGCAAATATGAGTAAAATGATTGGTTAACAAAAATTTACTATTAAAAAGAAAGGGACGCAAGAAAAATAACTTTAGTAAATTTACTTTGAAATGCCTATTTTTAGACTTTAGTAAATTACCTCAATAGCGAATGAAAGAATTTTTTGACGACTTAAAAAGCTCTATTTGGAAAGATGACCGATTATTGGGTATGAGAGAAATTGCGGAGCATCATGATTTTGGCTTTGTGGAAAGAGAACGTTTTGGAACACAGGCACATAGCTTAAAACGATTCCGATTGTTTGATGGTAAGCGAGGAAAAAGATTAAAGGCAGTTTTGTATAAATCGGGGGCCAATAGTTCTTTAAAAACTAGAATATATGATTATATCTATTTTGGAGATTCTAAAAATAGAATAAGTACTGTTTTTGAATTTTATTTACCACAATGGACGTTTAGTGAAATGATGCTACGTCCAAAAGGAAGTCTTCAAAAATTAAAAGGATTTTTTGGAAAACAAATCTTACTTTTTCCAGAAATGAAGGATTTTCATAAAAAATACCTTATCAAAGCCCGCCAAGCTGAAAATTTACAATATGAATTAAATGAAGAATTCTTAGATTTATTAAGCGAACAAAAGAGAATTTGGGTAGAAGTAAGTGGCAGTTTTATGATTTTTTATTTTAAACAGAAACCATTGAAGATTAGTGAAGTAATGGAGCAATACGAATATATTCAAGATTTATTGGATGCTTTGGTTCACGGACACTCTAATGAAGAATATGTATAAATTCAAAAGCTATTAAACTTTCAGAATGTCAAAATTTTTTAAATATTTAGGCTACCTTTTTTTATTACTTTTATTAATAATAATTGGCTTTTTGGCAATGAATTATCATGCGGATATACCAGTAGAAGTTTTAAAGAAAAAATATACGGATAGTACTTCACAGTTTATAGAAATAGATGGTATGAATGTTCATTATCAAAGAAAAGGCAAGGGCCATCCGCTGGTTTTAGTACATGGATTTAGTGGACAAGTTTGGAACTGGCGCGAATGGATGAAGGAATTGCCCAATGATTTTGAACTAATTGCTATGGATTTACCTGGATTTGGGTTAACTGGTCCGCATCCGAAAAGAGCATATTCTACCGAAATGAGCATTAAGTTTCTTGATGATTTTTTAACAAAAATCGGTGTGGACACCTTCCATATCGCAGGAAACTCTATGGGGGGCGGTATAGCATGGGCATATACCTTGGCACATCCAGAACGAGTAAAAAAACTAGTATTAGTAGATGCTTCGGGTTATCCAAGAGATAGTAAACAGACCAAGACCATATCAGGTTTCAAAATATTGCGATATAAATTTTTGCATGGTTTGATTACTAAAATAACTCCAAGGTCAATTATCAAACAATCTTTAGAAGGGACTTATGTTGACCAAAAATTTGCCAATGAGCAAGAAGTAGATTTATACATGGATATGATTCGACGAGCAGGGAACCGACAAGTATTAATTGACCGTACGAAAACACCTAGAAAAAATAGAAGTGGATTGATAAAAAATATCCAACATCCAACACTTATCATGTGGGGAGATAAGGATATAATTATTCCTGTCAGTAATGCCCAAAAATTTCATCAAGACTTGCCTAATTCAGAATTAGTAATTTATGAAAATGTTGGTCATTTGCCAATGGACGAAGTAGGGGCGCAGTCGGCGAAAGATGTTCGACAATTTTTATTGAAATAGACTTTAGTGTAGGGAATAAAACTTGATGCTTAAACATAACAATATTGTTGCAAAACTATAAACCATAAACGATGAATTGTGATTAATTATAATGGGCGCAATCGGGATTTGTCCCCTAAAATAGTGCCGTAGGTACTAAATATTGGTAGAAAATAGTCAATATTAACGATATTTTGTCGTGCCGTAGGTACGTAATATGATTTTGAAACCCA
>CAYMSC010000092.1:0-16875 GCA_964392805.1 uncultured Saprospiraceae bacterium | reverse complement strand
GACTTCTGACTTCTAAATTAATTTTCACAAATTTATCCCGTTTCTAGTATATAACGCAAGATATGGTGGATACAGGTCTACCCTTTCCAGAGGGATTACAACTTTATTTAGATTGGATAAATTCCTTTGAAGATGCTTACCTTATTTGTTCTTGGGGCTATTATGATAGGGTTCAATTTGAGCATGATTGTCGACAACATGAATTAGCTACGGATTGGCTAAGCAACCATATTAGTCTAAAACATCAATATGCTAAAATAAAATCGTTAAGGCGGCCTATGGGGATGAAAGGCGTATTAAGGAAAGAGAAAATAGAACTGGTTGGCACGCATCATAGAGGAATTGATGACGCTCGAAATATTGCTAAGATATTTGTAAAGTATATAAATCAATGGAATCCTGAGGGGATAAAGCGAAAATAATTTTAAGTAATGCTAAATGTACCGACAAATTCATTCGACGGGTGTATAATCTTTATAAAAAATTTATCCGTACAAATCGCATGAATTCGTCAGTATATTTAAACAAAGCATATGGAGAACCGCATTCAATCAGGGCCGAGTCATTACCAATATTCGTTCTTTACCCGCTTCATTCATTCTGATAAATAAAGAATCGTTTTGAAGTTTTGTAATTTCTACTACCTTTTCGATAGTGCCTTCATTAAGGCTATCCGAAGTCATCAAAAGATTTTTTTGTAAGTTATAGGTACCAGCCTCTTTATAATTTAGAGTACTCGTAAAATCATAACCCATCTCTCTAAAATTCAAGGTAATTTCGTCTAAATTTACTTTTAAAGAATCTCCTTCTTCAGTTAATTGTACAGCAGTCCATTTGCCTTTAAGCTGTTCTTTATCCAAACCTCCACAACTTGTTAGTAGAAAAATCAATGTTAAAAATAAAAAGTGTCTCATTTTTTTACAATCATTAGGGTTAATACAAAACGTAAAAGTAAGTATTTTAAATGGTTCACAAATTAATAATTAAACAGATTTTTGGAAAATCAATGTGTCATTTCTCTACATTTTAAAAGCATTTATCGAAATAATTTAATAATAATTTGAAAAGCCGTTATCTTTTCGTGGAATTTTACGTCTAATAAAATGTGGTGAAAGCCAATTCTAAAAATTACTAACATAAAAAAATTACATGGGATTACTTAGCTTTTTAACAGATGAATTTATTGAGGTCATTGATTGGGTCGAACAATCCAATGATATTGTTTTGTGGAAATTTCCAGATAGAGATGCTAATATTAAATACGGTGCCAATCTAACCGTTAGAGAATCTCAACAAGCAATATTCGTAGATGAAGGAGAACTAGTGGATGCTTTTTCCCCCGGACGTTATGAGCTGTTGACCAATAATATGCCTTTGTTGACCTCTTTACGCAATTGGAAAGCTGGGTTCAATTCTCCTTTTAAATGTGATGTATATTTTATTAGTACCAAGCAGTTTACTAATTTAAAATGGGGTACTCCGAATCCCATTATTTTAAGAGACCCTGAATTTAAGCAAGTTCGGGTCAAAGCATTTGGTACTTATTTTGTCAAAGTCAAAGATGCCAAGACGTTCTTCAAAGAATACGCAGGAACTGGGCAAATGGTAAAAATTGGACAAATTGAAGAGACGCTTCGGGATATTATATCTCCAAAATTTGCAGAAGCCCTTGCGGAAGCAAAAGTGTCTGTTTTAGATATGGCATCTAATTATACTGAATTAGGAGATAAAATTGCGCCGATTCTACAAAAAGACTTAGATCCTTTTGGTTTAGAATTAACTAAATTCCAAGTGACGAGTACTTCTTTACCAAAAGAAGTAGAGGAATTTTATGATAAAATGACCAATATGAATATGGTCAACGATATGAATAAATTCCAGCAATTTCAACAAGCTAATGCTATTGAAAAAGCAGCAGAAAATCCAGGAGGTGGCGCCGGTGAAGGCATTGGAATGGGTATGGGTTTTGGTATGGCGAATATGATGATGAATCAACAAAACCAGCAACCGCAACAAGCTCAACCGAGTGCAGGTAAGCCGCAGACTAAAGAAGAAATTTTGGCAACATTGAAAGAATTAGGTAGTTTGAAAGAAGCAGGAATTTTGTCAGATGAGGAATTTGATGCTAAGAAAAAGGAGTTGTTGGCACGTTTGTAATTGAAATCATTGGGGTTGTGTAAAAAGCCCTGTATTATATTTTAATTGTTTGATGGCTAGATTGCTTTTGTAGGACATTAATACACAACAATTTAACTATCAAACAGGTAAGTTATCAATAAAAACTGGTAGCACTCCCGAAAGCTTTCTGGAGTGCTACCAGTTAAAACATCTATTGAGAACTTACTCAAATAGTTTTAACTATTATTTTTTAGAATTGAGGCTTTTTGCACAACCCCAATTTTAAAATCATCTCTTCTCTCTATCTCTTCTCCGCTTAACTGCTTTTTCCCAAGGAATTCCAATCAACTCTTCTAAAGAAATTCTCGCTTTATTTACGCTAGTTCGAGCGATTGCTTTAGCCTCATTGGCACTATGATAAACAGAAGAGGCTGCCGTAAAATCCTTGAAATCTACTTTATCATTTTCAAACTGTTCCAGTACCAAAGTATAGATAGATTCTCCTTCTTCTGCCGCCTGCGTCTTAGATTTCAATACTTCTAATGCTAATTCATGGTCTTCATACCGTTGTAGTACGGTTGAACGAACGAGTAATTTTTGTTGTTGCTCTTCAAATTCTGCAATATTCATTTCTGCTTCCGCAATTTTTGCACGAGCTGGTCGAGAAGCAATGGCTCCTATATTAAAACTAATGCCAAAATTATATATTGGAAAAAATAAATTGTCACTTAAAACAGAATCCTGTATTAAATTACCTTCATTCAAATTAAAAGAGACATTGGCATCTAATAATTCCCACCAAGTTAGGTTTTTTCTTTTAGCTGCTATTTCAATTTGTTCTTTAAAAATAGCATTACCCGGGCTGTTAAACCAAGCCCATTGTACTAACTGGTCTTCAAAGGTACGAGGTGTTTGGTCTTGTGGGGTTACTACCCTACTAAAATCCATATCTTGTGCAAAAGAAGATGGTCCAATAAAAACTAAAAAAATGATGATGAATTTTTTCAAACTGGTGGTTTCTAATTAGTAAATTCTATTTTTTATAACAAAAAAGTAAATTAGTTATACTAAAAAGAATTACCAATAATAATAAAAGTTGTATTTGACAAATTGTTGTCAAAAAGGGTATTTCAACTTTTATGCCGAATAAAATAAGGATTCGCAAAAATTCTAAATTCTAATACCTATAGCTCTTTATCGTATCCACGAACACTCTAACATTATCCAATGGGGTATCAGGATAAACACCATGTCCTAAATTAGCAATATGTTTACCGCCAAAATTTCGAACCATATCTAAGGCAGCTTTAGCGACCTCTTCGGGTTGCCCATATAATTGACAAGGGTCTAAATTACCTTGACAAACTTTAGTGTGCAAAATGGATTTTGCATAAAAAGGAGACGTGTTCCAATCAATTCCTATTACATTACAGTCTACTTGTTCTAAATCTGCATAGGCATACCAAGCATTTTTGGCGAATACGGTAACAGGGACTTTTTCGATTGCGGAAGCTATTTGTTTGATATAAGGTAAAGCAAAAGTTCTGAACTGAAGAGGAGATAAAATTCCAGCCCACGAGTCGAAAATTTGTACTAGATTAACACCACTTTTCACTTTTAATTTTAGGTATGCAATGGTCGTATCTGTAATTTTTTGTAATAATTGATGCGCTAATTTAGGTTCTTGGTATAAAAATTTTTTCGCTTTAGAAAAAGTTTTACTGCCTGAACCTTCCACCATATATGCCAATATCGTCCAAGGGGCACCAGCAAAACCAATTAAAGGCACCCTACCGTCTAATTCTTTTACGGTTATTTCAATCGCATCAAAAACGTATTTCAGATTCGCGGCTGCGGATTCGCCTGCGGCTAATTTAGCAATATCATTTTGATTTTGAATTGTTTTTGGAAATAATGGTCCTTTTTTTTCGACCATTTCATAGGTCAAACCCATTGCTTCTGGAATGACTAAAATATCAGAAAAAATGATAGCCGCATCCACATCTAATTCATCAATTGGTTGAATGGTCACTTCTGCTGCTAGCGGTGGTGTTTCTACTAATTCTTTAAAGCCACTTAATTTTCCTCTTAATGCTCGATACTGAGGTAATATTCTGCCTGCCTGTCTCATTAACCAAACTGGAGGTCTTTCTACGTTCTCTCCAAGTGCGGTTCTTAATAATAAATCATTTTTCAATTTCATGCTGCAAATTTAAGAACTGTTTTGATAATGTATCCGCTTTTTTATGTCATTTTTATTTAAGAAAAATAATTGCTCACCCCAAAAGCTCCTTTATTCGCACGCAGCATGAAGAAGTGTAAGCTTCTGAACCGAAGGACGGGATGCCAAGTGCGTGATTTAGTAAAAAGTGTACGGTAATGAAAATTAAGATTATCTATTTTGAACAAAATGTTATTAGTTAGGTTTTTATTGCTGAGATGAATAAGTTTTTATATACATATGAGAGGCTAGTTATTTTTAAATTATTAGTTGTATATCTAATGAGTAGTTTTGGTATGCCGCTAATGGAAGGCATCCACTTTATCATGCACTTAGGAGATGATATAGAATTTCACAGCTATCATGCACACAATGGAATTCATACCCACACCTCCTTAAATCTTGTCGGTAAGTTTATCAATAGTAAAAATTCAGAGGATACCTCTAGTAATACTGAATCAACGATCAAGACCAAAAAAAATATTCAATATCACGAGTTAGAAAAACCTACTTTTTTTCTATCTATTACCAAATCAAGCGTTGAATTTGCTTATACGTCCAATTATCAATCTCCTTTTTTCTCCTCTAAAGCACCGCCACCAAAGTTTAAACTTTCCATTTAAATCGTAAATACAAAACCGTATATTTTCATTTTTTTAAATCAATCCAAAATCATCTATTCTTCCAAAGTAAATAGTGCAGGCAGCAGGGAATTGTTTGAGGTTATCCCAATCAATTGATGGCACCAATTAAAGTAAGCGTTTATTGGGAATTTATCATTAAAGAGGGGCTTCCAATTCATGCGTAAGCCAACAGTTACATAAATTCTCTATAGCTAGAATATGTTTGTCCGAGCCAAATATTACTCTTAAAAAAGCGACGACAAAACGTCTAAGGAACGCGATAAAAATAAATGGAGATTCTCGTCGGACGATTAGTTAAATAAACGATTCATTTTAAGTGTTTTAGCTAATCGTTCGACTTTAAAGAATCTGCATTTATTTTTATCTTACTACTAAGTTACTGGCAATTTACAAAAAACTACAAAGGAAGAATCGGCAAGTGCCTAATATTAGGTCCTCTTGTAAAAGGATTGATAAGTCTATAATTTATATTTAGCTATGTTTAAAATTATATTTTGTGCGCTTGCACTACTATTTAGCAATTCCCTTTGTAGTATGGATGTTATCGGAAAGGTTCTTGATAAAGAAGGGCAACCAATTGTAGATGCTTATATTCTAAAAACAGATGGCAGTTTCCATGCAAGTAGTAATGAATTGGGGTTCTTTACCTGTAAAGATGTTCATATTGGAGATACACTAGTCGTCAGTTATTTAGGGTATGCAGATAAGCAAATTATCATCGAAGCAACTAGTTTTCAGCAATCACTGACCATTGTTTTGGAAGGCACATCTTTTGATTTAGCACAAGTCCATATTTCAAATAGTATAAAATCAATTAGCCAATTAGCCAACATCAATTTAATTACTCAACCCGTCAATTCTTCCCAAGAAATCTTACGAAAAGTTCCAGGGCTATTTATTGGTCAGCATGCCGGAGGCGGTAAAGCGGAACAATTATTTCTCAGGGGATTTGATATTGACCACGGAACAGATATTGCAGTTTCTGTTGATGGAATTCCCGTAAACATGGTCTCTCATGCCCATGGACAAGGCTATGCAGATTTGCATTTCCTAATTCCAGAGACTGTTCAACGTCTGGATTTTGGAAAGGGCCCTTATTATGCAGATAAGGGTAATTTTACTACTGCTGGTTATGTTAATTTTCAGACCAAAGACCAATTAGAAAAGAGTAGCATCAGTTTGGAATCAGGTAGATTTAATACACAGAGAGCGGTCGCCTTAATAGATTTGCTTAAAAATACAAGCCAACAACATGCTTATATAGCGGGGGAATATATAATCAGTGATGGCCCATTCGAGAGTCCACAAAATTTTCATCGGTTCAATTTAATGGGAAAATATACCGCTAATTTTTCCAATAACGACAAACTCACTTTTTTAGCTTCTTATTTTGACAGCGAATGGACCGCTTCAGGGCAAATCCCTCAAAGAGCGGTGGATAGTGGCTTAATTAATAGATTCGGAGCAATAGACGACACAGAAGGAGGAAGTACTGGGAGAACAAATATTGCTATAAATTATACTAAAAATATAGGAGAAAATTCTTTTTTAAAAAATCGTATTTTCTTTTCAAATTATGATTTTGACTTATTTTCTAACTTCACTTTTTTTGCCAATGATCCTGTTAATGGTGACCAAATTCGCCAATCTGAAAATCGAAATTTGTTCGGTGTAGAAAGTGTATGGCATAATAATGTGCAGGAAAATTTCACTTATAAAATTGGAGCGGGCTTTCGACAAGATAATGTGGATGACATCGGTCTTTGGCGAACGCTCAATAGGAATACCAATATTTCAACGCTAGCCCAAGGTACTGTTCGAGAAACAAATTATTATAGTTTTTTAAATACCCAATTCACTTTTGGAAAATGGGCCATTAATCCAGCACTCCGTCTTGATTATTTTGATTTTAATTATGTAGATGAATTAACCACTAATACCAATGATTCCGAGAATAGCCTAATTTTAAGTCCTAAGTTAAATATTATTTATACACAAAGTACTAATTTACAGTTTTTTGCAAAATCTGGAATTGGGTTTCACTCTAATGATTCAAGGGTAATATTGGCTGAAAGTGGAAGAGAAACGCTTCCTGGCGCATTTGGTGTAGATATAGGGACTAATTGGAAACCCACTACTAAACTATGGGTTAATACTGCTTTGTGGTATTTATTTCTACAACAAGAATTTGTCTATGTGGGGGATGAAGGAATCGTAGAACCTAGTGGTAGAACAAGGCGTTTAGGAATTGATGTAAGTGTCAGAGGGCAAATATCAAAAGTATTGTTTTATAATACTGATTTTAATTACACACTTGCCCGTTCCATAGATGCTCCCCAAGAAGAAAATTTGATACCGCTAGCACCAGAATTAACGATGTCAGGTGGTTTATCTACGCAATTTGACAATGGCTTTAGTAGTGGTATTAATTATCGGTTTATCAAAGATAGGCCTGCGACCGAAGATAATAGCATCGTAGCAGAAGGCTATTTTATAACCGACCTAAACTTTAATTATCAATTCAAAAAGATTGGATTTGGTCTGGAAATTCAAAATCTATTTAATCAAGAATGGAACGAAGCTCAATTTGCTACAGAATCAAGATTATTTGATGAATTGGAGGCAGTGGAGGAATTGCATTTCACACCAGGAGCGCCTTTCTTTTTTAAAGGGAAAGTGACTTTTAGTTTTTAAAAACAGTGTATATAGTATGAAAACTTCAATTTCAACTTCAATTTCAAAAACAAACGAGAAAATGTCCATTAATTCTTAATTTGAGGTTGAAGTTGAAATTTGAGGTTGAGGTTAAGATTAATTTTTTTGAACCAATCACCCCTACCCTAAAGGGAAAAGAATCATTGAACAATTAATCTCTAGCGGTATAATCAATTCGCTCCGTTTCCCCACCAAAAGAAAAACCCAAGCCAACTCTGGCATTCAAAGTTCGGCTTTCGTCAATTTGAAAAGCACCTAAAATATTATCCGTTAAAGCATACAATTGAACAGGACCTAATTGAAGGCTTGCATTTAAGCCAAGTAAAAAAGTTGATTCGTTTATCGCTCCGTAGGAAGTCCCAATATTAAGGATTTTAGATAATTGATAATTCGCTCCTAAAGAAAATGCCGCGAAGGAATTATTTTGTATATAAGTATAATATCCCGTAGCGTTCAATCGCCATTTTTTATTCAATTCATAGTCAAGACCTATAAATAATTGTGGGGCTAAGTCGGTAGAAAAAGAAGTTGTGCTTTTATCAAAGGTAATGATGTCCAGTGAATCTTGAACGGTATCAAAATTAAATAGTTCTTCTCCATCAAAAGTTAGCGTTCCTAAGCTAAGTCCGTCAAATTCAAAAATCTCATTCGCCGTATATTTTACAGGAGCATTACGCCAATAAATTTTTCCTAAATCTAAAGCAGAAACAGATAGCGATAATTGTTCATTAATTTGCCAATCAATCCCTAAATCAATGGCAAAACCATGATTTCCAGAAAAATTAAATAGGTCATCATTAAGATTAAATAATAATGCTGGGGATTGAAGTAAGACATTTTCATTGTCAGAAAAATTTAACCCGATTGGACCAAAGTTAAATTCATTCAAAGAATTGGTATGTTGTCCAGCAACGTCCACCTCCAAATCTGTATTTAGCAGCAATTGATAAATGTCATCACTAGTAAACAAATTAATAGTTGAATTTCTTGTAATTGCTGTCGATTGACCCGATAAATATTTCAAGCGACCTCCTAAGCAAACTTTTCCCAATTGAACGGCTGCTCCAAAAGCTAATTCTTCATATGCTTGGATAGAAAAATCCGTATCTAGCGGGACATTTTGCCCAATAAAGGGTGTATTACCCTGAATGGCAACGGCTACTAATGCTCCTGAATAGTCTAATAATGCATTAACTTTAGCCGCATGATTTAAAGAAAAAGACCAATTATTATGGGTATAAATAATACGGAATGTTTCAATATTAGAAGAAGTTCGAAGGATATTGCTTTGACCAAAAGCCAATTCATTTTCGGGATAGACTAAAACTTTAGCAGATTCGCTTCCACCAATAAAATCTTGTAAAACAACGCTATTTGAAAATAGATTAGAGCCAATAGGAAAGATGCTTATCTCAAACTTATGCTTACCAAAATAAGTAGGTTTGACGGTATGTTGGTCAATTAAATGATCTAAACCATAAAGATTTAAACTTTGCTGACCATAACTATTAAAAGTTAATAGTATAAGAAAGAAAAAAAGTAGTTGCTTATTCAAGTTAAAATAATTAGGACTTTAATATTAAATTGCCCACTTCAAATAAATCGCTCCCCACGTATAACCACCACCAAAAGAAGTCAGGATGACATTATCCCCCTTTTCCAATTGGTCTTCATAATCCCAAAGACACAATGGGATTGTACCGGCCGTAGTATTGCCATATTTATGAATATTAAGCATTACTTTTTCCATTGGATAGTCTGCCATTTTAGCGACTGTCTCTATAATTCGTCGATTTGCTTGATGTGGTACTAGCCATTTAACGTCATCAGCCGTCATATTATTCCGAGCAATTACCTTTTTGACAACATCTGACATATTTGATACCGCCGCTTTGAAAACTGGTCTTCCAATCTGAACGACAAATTGTTCTCTTGCCAATACATGGTCTACAGTTATTGGATGTGCAGAGCCACCCGCCTTAATATAAAGATTTTCGGAACCTTTCCCATCAGATTTTAATATAGCATCTTTTATACCTAAGTCCGCTTCTGTCGGTTCTAATAAGACCGCTCCTGCCCCATCACCAAAAATAATACAGGTTGCTCTATCTTGATAATCAATAATGGAAGACATTTTATCTGCCCCTAAAACAATAACTTTTTTATAAGTACCACTCTCAATAAATTTTGACCCCGTACTTAATGCAAATAAAAAACCTGAACAAGCGGCATTCAAATCAAAGGTAAAAGCATTGGTACAGTTGGTATTTCTTGCTACCAGATTCGCCGTATCAACGACTCTCATATCAGGAGTAACCGTAGCACAAATAATTAAATCAATTTCTTTAGGATCAGTATTGGTTTTTTCGAGAAGTCGGTTCACAGCTTCTATCCCCATAACAGAAGTTCCTTGACCTTCTCCTTTAAGAATTCGACGTTCTTGAATCCCTGTTCTAGTACGAATCCATTCGTCATTAGTATCAACCATCGTCTCCAATTCTTTATTAGTCAATACATAATCTGGTACATAACCAGCAACTCCAGTAATAGCGGCGTTAATTTCAGACATATAACATTTTTTAAAATATTGTTAAATTTTAAACAATATTTTACATTAAATTTAGTTTAATACGTAACTACATTAAATACTTACCTGCATTTATCAAAAATAAAAAGAAAGAAAGAATCTTTTTTTGGCAAAAAAAACCAAGATACAAGCTGCGAAGATATTAACACTTGTTTCAATTATTCAATTTTTGTCACTAAAATTTATTTTCTACGCTCTTCAAATGTTAAAAAAAAGAAAACCAAATCTACCTTTTGTGATTAAAATATTGGTTATCAATAATTTATGATTTATCAATATTTTGAAATGACTTTAATAAAGTCTACTCTATACTTGGAATTTAAAAGGAAAAAACAAACAGATTAGTTACCTATCGAACTACAACTACCATGGAATTAACTTCATTCCATTCTACATCTGCCTAAGAAAAGTAATTTTATTAAAACAAATTATAAATTATTATAATATATGGCATGGATTTTGGAATACTTCAACTAACAAAATTAGCAATTAGAATTACTTACCGAATCAATTAGCTAATGCTATTGCGTTTATAAGAATTATAAGAATTATAAAAATTCATGTATATAAAATTCGCAATAGTATAAAATTTAGCAACCAAAAGAAATACTTAACCACTCTCAGGACACTTTACACAACAACAAAAAGGTATTAAACAACTCTATTTGAGATAGTTGAATGGTTGAACACAAACCACTTAACATTCAACTATACAGGATAGCTAGTTACACTATCGGCTATTTATTTTGGCATTCCCAGAATAAGTTGTAGTACCCCTATTTCATAATTTCAAATACAACTTAAGTACTATGAAACTTAGAAAAACGCCCATTATTTTTACCCTTTTACTGACCTACTTTTGCAGTTTTGCAGCACCTGTTTTAAAAATTAATTTCATAGAGAACAATCTTGAATCTGCTAAATTGATAGCTAAAAAAGAAGGAAAACTCATCATGGTTGATTTTTGGGCAGATTGGTGTAGCCCATGTAAATGGATGGATGAGGAAACTTTTAGCAAACCTGAAGTAGCAAGCTATCTGAACAAAAATTACATTTCTGTCAGAGTTGATATAGATAATTTTGATGGCCTTGAATACAAAAATAAATATGATATTCGATTTTTACCTACTATTCTGGTCATTGATGCGAATGGAAAAGTGGTAAAAAAATATGAAGAATCAATGGCCCCATCTAAATTATTAAGAGTCCTAAAAGATTTAGATGAGAATAAGGTTTTACCTCCGTATATCAATAGAACAATGGTACAATCAGTTAGTAAACCTGCTGTGCCTAGAGAAAAGGAGGTAAAAGAAGCGCCAAATTTTGTTCCTTCAACAACTAGAACAGCTAAAGAAAAATTAAGAAAAAATAGAGATTTAGTAACAAAAAAAAGAAAGAATAAACAGGTAAGTAGGCCAGAGGTAAAAATTATAAGTGCATACACGCCTACCACTACTTCAACTAATACAAATTCCGCAAATTACAATGCTCCTATTTATAAGGCTTCTCCTCCTAGTTCATCAAAAGAAAAGCAAAACTTTTCACTTGACAACGAAGATGCCGTCAGTGATATAGGTTTATACCAAATGAATGTTAGAAAAGCACCAAAATATGGCTATAGTGTGCAAGTCGGCGCTTATTATGATTATAAAAATGTTTTGATTGAAGTAGCTAAATTCCAGCGGACTTTTGCAGAGGAAGTGCTTGTACATATTTCGGAATTAAATGGTTCTACCTGTTATAAAATTATGTTAGGCCATTATACAACACACCAAGAAGCAAGCAATGATAAAGGAATTTTAAGACAAGCGGGCGCTATTGATGCTTTTGTAAAAGATTTAGCTACCTTATAAACGATTTCTAATAAATTTAATACTACTATTTTACAACCATACTAAGTGAAACTCCCTAGGGATGTTTCACTTTTTTTACGCACCTTAGTAACGACAAATAACGAATAAAATAGATAACAAATCAGGAATCAGGAGCGAAGAGTCAGGTATCAGATGAACCTAAAATAGCAATATTATTTTTTACACAGTATCTTGAATTCAAAATTAGCGCTGACATTGTTGCCTGACCTTTACATTCCTAAAAGCTAACACTTGATTAGTTGTTAAGTAACAGCAAAAATGTTTTTTTTAATTAGAATTAAATTTTATTATATATAATAAATAGCTGAAAATCAACTTCTTAAAATAGCGCTTGAAATGTTTTAATAGTTTTACTTATCGAAGCTTTTTTGTATATTGCCGCCGATTCAGGGAAATGGGCCTTGCTACCCTCAACTATCGAGCAACGAAAGATTATTAATTTATGCACTTTGAGAGGCGTGAAAAATTTTCTATAAACAGCAGATTATGGCTGTTATAAAAGCAATTTTAATGGCTTGTTTCCCTGCTTCTCAACTTTAACATTTATTAAAGATTTATCCTTTGATTTAGCAAACATTTTTTCATTTCTAAATAGATATTTTTCGCTTTCTTGCTACTACTTGCCAATTTTTCTCCCATCTATTTTTTTTAATCACATGTGCTTCCTCATGCAATGCAACGGATGGACAAACATGATAGGGAATTCCATATAAAACATCTCCAACAGTTAAGTCTAACCAATTTTCCACTTTAATCATCAAATGCTCCTCACTATGTTTGTAAGCTTCATAATTGGATAAATTCAAAAATTTGATTCTGTTAGATATTGGATTTTCAGCACCTACTGCTTTATGTCCCAAATCAACGGTGATTATCCCCTCTGTTGGTTTTGAGATAATTCTAGTCATCAAAACTGCCGCCCATTGAATATTCAACTCTGGCACCATTGCAGCATATCCCGCATCCCATAATAAAACGGTGCCTGGGCTACAAAACACATTACTTCGCATACTGGCAGGAGAGAAAGAGGGCGAACCACCAGTGATTACTTCTAGTTCTTTGTTGTAGTTTTTTTTAACTTGGTCTAATAGCCCATAAATTGGTCTAAATGCTTTGTCACTCCCTTTTTTTCTTTCTGCCATGTCTGCCATACGAAATTGTCCATCATAGATATGGAAGCCTTTAAAATTCAAATTTGGTATTTCAATTAAAGCAGTAATTAAAGGAAAAGTCGTTTCATCTAATGGGCAGCCTGTTCTATTTAAACCATTATCAATATCTAAATAAATATTTGCGGTCAATTCTTTTTCCGCAAACCTAGTCGCTAAGTGGTTTGCCGAAGTTATATTATCGACTAAAGAGGCGACCGTTACTTCTGGGTATTTTTCTGCTAAATTCCGTAAACGACTAATTTTTGGGCCAGTCATTTGATAGGCAATCAGCACATATTTAGCTCCAGCTAAAATACTCATTTCCATCTCGGCAATGGTCGCACATTTGAATCGTTTTATACCTGCTTTTAGCTGCATTTCAACGATTTCCCGCATCTTATGTGTTTTAACGTGTGGGAATAAGCGTTTAACATCGCCATCTACATTAGCAATCATCGTATCAATATTATGTTGAACACGTTTAGGATAAACTAGTAAAGCAGGACTATCTATTTGGTCAATATTTGAAACTTCAAACCAATTCATTATATTATTTTAATTACTTAAAATGGAACTTTATTTGAAAAAACTCATTTTATATATCTGGATATATATTGATAGTTAAAGACAAAATTAGTTATTAATTTGGCATCAACTATTTAGGATATATGACCACCAGTTTCAAAAGTAAGCAAATAGCCTTATTTTTGATAAAATTTTAAAGTTTATTAGTCATTTCAGTTTGTAAATCGACCACATCAATAACAAATAGCTGAAAATAGAAAAGCGATAATGAAATTAGAGCCAAAGGATTTATTTGAGAAGTTAGAATTCGACAAAATACTTGAATTATTAGAAGCAGAATGTTTTGGAGCATTAGGTAGAGAAGTTGTAAGGGAAATCCATCCCGAGGCAAATCGAGTACAGATAATTAAAAAATTAAAAGAGGTAAAAGAGTATCAAGTTACCTTGGGAAATGACCCTTTCCCAATGCAGGCATATGAGGATATTAGTCAAGATTTGAAAATGTTAGACATAGAAGATTATGTCTTGCCAATTGAAGGCTTACAACGAATAAATATTATTCTACGGTCCATCAATTTAATTTTTAAATATTTTGCAGATGCTCGCCAGCAGGTTTATCCTTCCTTATATGGATTAATACAACCAATTGTCTTTGATGCTAATTTGATAAAAGAAATTGACCGAGTGGTAGACGAAGATGGACAAATTAAGCCCGATGCTTCTCCTAAATTGATGAAAATTCGGCGAACGATGGGCGGCAAAGTCAAAGAATTAGATAGACAATTTAGGTCAGTCATCACCAAATATCGGTCTAATGGTTGGTTAACCGATAATGTAGAAAGTTTTAGAAATGGTCGAAGAGTATTATCTGCCCCAGCCGAACATAAGCGAAAAATACGAGGAATTATTCACGATGAATCTACTACTGGTCGAACTGCTTTTATTGAACCAGAAGAAATTATCAATATCAATAACGATATTTTTGAATTAGAAGTAGAAGAAAAAAGAGAAGTCTATCGAATTCTAAAGGAACTTAGTGCTACGTTGAGACCCTATGTTCCTTCAATGCGTACCTACTTAAAGTTAATGGTACATTTAGATGTCATTCAAGCAAAAGCTAGACTTTCCTATAGGATGAATGGAACGATGCCCAAAGTAATGGGTAAACCGCATTTGGGTATTAAAACAGGTTTCCATCCCCTTCTCTATTTAAAAAATCAACAGCTCAATAAAAAAACCGTACCATTCGATTTAATCCTATTTCAAGACAATCGAATTTTGATGTTAAGTGGGCCCAATGCTGGGGGTAAATCCATCACCTTAAAATCGGTTGGCTTATTGCAATTAATGTTGCAATCTGGCATGCTCATTCCTGTGGACCCGATTAGTGAAATGGGTATTTATGAAGATATTTTTGCAGATATTGGTGATCAACAATCTATTGAAGACGAATTGAGTACGTACAGTTCACGACTGGCGAATATGAAAGTCTTTATGGAAAATGCTACCAAAAAATCATTGATTTTAATTGATGAATTTGGTTCGGGAACAGACCCACAAATTGGTGGAGCAATCGCTGAAGCCATTTTATTAGAACTGAATAATAAAAAGATTTTTGGAGTTATCACTACCCACTATTCCAATCTAAAAATATTTGCCTTTAAAACTCAAGGAATCATAAACGGTTCAATGACTTTTGATAAAGATACGCTCTCCCCTACTTATGAATTAAAAGTGGGTCGACCGGGTAGTTCTTATGCCTTTGAAATAGGAGAAAAAACAGGCTTAAATCCTAAAATTCTAAAATATGCTCGTAGGAAAGTAGGGAAAAAAGAAAATGCAGTAGAAACTTTATTAGTCAATCTACAACGTGACAAGCAAGTTTTAGAAGAAAAATTAGCGACTTCTGAGCAACGTGCCAAACAATTAGAAAAGTTAATTAGAAATTATGATGACCTCCATAGAAATCTAGAATATAGACGCAAGAAACAAAAATTAGAGGCAAAAGAACAAGCCCTTCAAAATACCGCTCAAGATAATCGACTGCTTGAGAATTTGATTCGAGAGTTAAAAGAAAATGAAAAATTAGCGGAGGCAGAAAAGCTTAAAAAGGCCAAACAAATAGCTAAAAAGGTCAGAGAAGAACGCAAAGAAATTGTAGAAGAAGTACAGGAGCTTAAAGAAGAAATTTATTATAAACCAGAGCGAAATCGACCAGCGAAACCGATTACTGTTGGTGATTTTGTAAAATTAAAAACAGGTGGAGCAACAGGTCAAGTAGAATCCATCAATAAAAATAAGGCGGTGATTCAAATGGGGATTATGCACATGACTGTTCCGCTGAGAGACCTACAACAAGCAGGTGAACCACTAGAAATTAGGCGAACTAAAAGTATTCAGATGGACACCACCGCTGCTAATGCAAAATTTGAATCTAAAATTGATTTGAGAGGGATGAGTAAAGAAGAAGCTTTGGCGGTATTACAAGAATTTGTTGACCAAGCTTTAGTCGCTAGTGTAAGTAATTTAGAAATAATTCATGGAAAAGGTACAGGTGTTTTACGGAAAGCGGTTCGAAAAAAATTAAGGGAATACAAGGATATTCAATCTGTCGCCTACGCACCACCAGAACGGGGTGGTGATGGACTAACTATTGTCGAATTATAAGAAAAAATGAAAGGGCATCAAAATGATGCCCTTTACAACAATAACAAACAAAACCAACTAAAAAAATCTTATATAAAATAAATTATATTAAATTTAATAGAATAAGAAATTTCCTATTCCAATTCTATAACGCTTGAAAAAGTAAAAAGCTGTTAGCAAATAGAACTTTAACTGTCTTATTGTAGGCTACTAGTCAAAAAAGGAAATAGTTGTTAATTAATTTGCATTTTTTAACAATAGGACAAATGAAAAAGCACAATATCTGTCAGTAGACAAATATTGTGCTTTTTAGTTCCCTTAATCTTCAAAAAAAGGGTAGTTATACTCCAAACGGGATAAAAGAGTGATTTTGAAAAGAGGTCAGAAGTCAGAC
>CAYMSC010000091.1:3787-16918 GCA_964392805.1 uncultured Saprospiraceae bacterium | reverse complement strand
CTTGTTTTAGCCGCCGAAGGCGGCGTTTTCAAAAAGTGTACGGTAGAGAATTTTTTTAGGTAGGGTAATCTATTTAAAAAGTAACGCCTAAATATTTGTTATCATATTAAAAATAATAATTTAACAATCATTCAAAATTGAAGTTATAGTAGGTACAAACGAACAATGCCTATAATTTTCACAAAGGAATATTATAGGCATCATTGAGGTTTACCTCAATTCAATATTATGAAAACGATTTAGCTATCGCCAAATTTCTTTTTCTTATAAGAAGCTTTTAAAACTTCGTCTCTACGTTCTACAGAAGGCTTCGTAAAATGTTTCCTTCTTCTTAATTCTTTCAAAGTACCAACTTGTTGGAACTTACGCTTATATCTTCTTAATGCTTTATCTATAGATTCGTTATCTTTTACTTCAATAATTAACATAAATACTTCTTGGTTGTTTTTTGAAAAAAAGTTTTTGTAAGTATTTTTGATAAAAAATACCCGTTTTTTCTTAATCGGCTGCAAAAATAGGGATTTTTATTTTAATTCGCCAATGTTTTAATACAAAAAGTAGAAAAAAAACCCGTACTAAGTTTTCTTTTAGTACAGGTTGGTTTTTAACGCTTAACATTTAGCTGATTAGGCTGCTCCTTCTTCGGTTTCGGTTTCTGCTGGTCCCATTAAAAACAGGGCAGCACCTAAAATGATAAAGCCAATCCTAATTACCCATCCCATCGTTTCGCCCCACATATCTATCCAAATTAATATGGAAAGATTCCTGCCCATAAACGACAAGACAGTAGAAATTATGCCCGCAAGAGCCATGTACATACCAATAGTTCTCATAAAGTTGTTGGTTTTATTAATAAATGGTTTTACAAATGCTAATCTACAAGAATATCTGAAAAAACAACAATTATGATTGCTTTATTTCAATGTCATCGCCAATTAACTAGCCTTCATCCCTCCATCAATGGCTAAACAATGTCCATTAACAAAAGAAGATTTATCGCTTAATAACCAAATAATTGTTTCTGCTACTTCAGAGGGTTTTCCCATACGTCCCATCGGTACATAATGTTTAATGCTATTTTCTAACATTTCATCACTCAAAGGATCTAATATAGCTGTTTCGGTCCACCCTGGACAAACAGCATTGACTCGAATAGCTAATTTAGCATACTCTACGGCTGCTGTTCTAGTCAATCCTACCACTCCATGTTTGGCTGCACAATAGGGATTTCCTCCTGGAACAGCGCCTAATCCTGCCAAAGAAGCAACGTTCACTATATTACCACCGCCATGATGTAACATAGCACTAATTTCTTCTTTCATGCAATAAAATACGCCACTTAAATTTATTGCCATCATCCTATCCCAATCTTCAAACTTAACTTCATGGGTAGGGGTTAAGGTACCACCTATACCTGCATTATTTACAGCAAATTTAATCGGACCAAAAGCGGCAATAGATTTTACCATTAATTCTTTGACTTCTTCTTTATTCGCTACATTGCAGGAGATAAATTTAGCAGTCCCACCCGCTGCTTGAATCATTTCAACTGTTTTATTAGCGGCTGCTTCATTAATATCAGATACAATAACTTTTGCACCGTTTTCTGCCAATAATAAAGCCGTTGCCTGTCCAATGCCAATTGCTGCGCCAGTAACTACAGCACATTTGTCTTTAATAGAAACCATAAAAGTTGTAAATTGTAAATTGTAAATCAATTAGAAATATTCGGACAATATCCGTCTGCAAAAAATAGAAAATATATAAGTATTATTTCAAAGTTCCTAAACCATCCTCTTCTAATCCAGATATTTTTGTCTTGCCTACATCAATCTTAATTTTTTTGCCCAAATTAGTAATTAAATTTGGAACAGCGTTAGGGAATTCCATATTTACGCTAGGATTTTTTTGTGGAGTACTTTCTTTTAGTAGTTCCAATTGTAAGGAAGGAAGCCTTTCCTTTAACCAATCTAATATACTGGATGCAGACAATTTCCAGTTTGGTTCTAACATTACATCATGTGCTATATTTTTAATTAGCTGAAAATCTCCATTTTGTTTTTTAGCTGTCTGCATATTTTCTTCTAATGAAACGATTTCATCATTTTGGGCACATTGCACCAACAATGGAAAAGATTTGTTTTTTCTAGCTTTTAATTTAGTACCAAGAAAATCATAAAGAACAACGCTCATTGATTCTGAACTCATCAAATTCATATATTTTTGATTCAGTTCAGTTGATAAATATGAAGAGAAAAAGAGCTTTCTTGTTTTTTCGGGTGTATTAACAAGGTGTATTAAATTGAACCCAAAAAAAGCCCGTAGCATAGAAAGTGGATACGTTTTAGTTATCTTGAACAATATTCGCCAAATTGGTTTACTCGGTACAGATGTTAATAAAACAGCCGCCTCACAATCATTTTCTTCAAGGTGTTTTTGAATTACAAGCCCACCCATGGAATGGCCAATTAATACAACTGGCTTATCAATTTTATTTAGAACCAACTGCAAACAATGGACATAATCTATTATTCTATTTTTATTTATTCCTTTTTGAGCTTTGGATAAACCATGATTTGGAAGATCAAAAGCATAACAATCAAAACCGTTTTTAGAAAAATAAGGTAAAAAATATTCTTCCCAGCACCATGCTCCATGCCAGGCACCATGAATGAATACAAGGGCAGGTAATTTATCATTCGATAAATCGGGAATGTTTTTTATGATTTTTGGGCTCACTTATATTTTTTTAAAAGCGTGTAGAGATAATATAGGTAATCAAAAGTTGTTCCTAAAATGTCGTGTCAAAAATATAAAAAAATAATAAATTATTATAGTATATTATTTTATTATATTTATTTAGGTCTTGTTTCCAAAATTTTACATTTTAAAAAATTTCAACATTTGTTGAGTGAATTTTCATTATAAAATTCTGGTACTGAACATTTTACCTTCCTTAAACGAGAAGATAAAGTCTGATATATGACATTTATTTCTTAAAATGCTATTATTTGACAAATAAGAAATTTCAAAAAAGTGTAACTTTGTATATTGTGTAACGTCCTATTACTATCCAATAGATTATAAGTTCATAGTCCAATAAGTGTAATTATAATACCTAACAGCTCATTTGAACCACACTTATAATCTTTTAACCAACTCAATTTAAGTATAATTGGAGTTTTTGTGTCCAATACGTTACACAACAAATTTCATGAACATCAGAAGGGAAAGTTGATAATTATAAATGTCTTATCAAGAGATTATTATGATTTTGATGATACTTTCTTCTCGACCAAAAACCGTGGGCTTATGAACATTTTCACCTACTTGAAGCAAGTAGCTCTTCTCATTTTGTTTATCCCTTTATATTCTATTTCCCTGCACAGTCAATGTGGCCAACCAGATGGTACGATCATCGTAAATTCTACTGCTGATGAAGGTATAGGCACCTTACGAAATGCCATCAATTGCGCCAACATTTTACTCGGTCCCAATCGAATAGTTTTCCAAATTCCTGCTGTTGACCGTGCCATTATCCAAGTCGGCAGTACTTCGGGAGAGGCTTTACCAAGTTTAGTAGACGAAGGAACAGTCATTGACGGAACGACTCAAACAGGATTTGGGACGAATGGCAATTTTGAACCAAAAATAATTTTAGATGGAAGTATCCCGATTTGGGATGCACCAATTAATGCCCTTACTATTCTGGGTAATGAAGCCGCGATTTATGGGCTAGAAATTAGAAATTTTCCAGATGATGGTATAGATATTCAAAGAGCAAACAATGTAATTATTGGAGATGAGGAAGCAGGAAATGTCATTTATAATTGTGGTATTGCCCAAGATTTCTTTCCCGTTACTGGAAATACTGGTCCATTTAACGGAGTTGGAGTGGTAATTAGTTCGAATGCTGATAATTGTGAAATTCTCAATAATATCATTGGTACAGACTATTCGGGTAATCCAAATTTGGGCAATGAATGGGCTGGAATATATATAAGAAATGGTTCAGATTTTACCTTAATTGAAGCAAATCTTATTGCAGCCAACGAAATAGGTGTTCGTATCCGCAACGCCTTTGGTGTAAAAATTTCTGAAAATGAAATGTCTTGTAACACCATAACAGGAATTGAATTGGTTGATGGTGGCAATGATGAAAAAGCACCGCCTGTCATAAATAGTTCTACTAATACACAGATTACAGGAACAGGTGTTGTAGGGAATGAAATTGAGGTTTTCATAGCTGCTTCTTGCAATAATAGTCCTTGCCAGGGTACTACTTTTCTAGGAAGAACAGTTGTTACAAATAATGGTACATGGATATTAAATGCTCCTTTTCATCAATCACTAACAGGAGGAGAAAGTCTAACCGCTGTTGCGATTGACAATAATGATAGAACGTCTACTTTTAGTGCTTGTCAAACGGCAATTGCAACAGCTAATTGTTCAGATGCAAATGGTATTATTTGGGTAGTCAACAGCAATGATGAAGGACCTGGTTCTTTAAGAGAAGCGATTGAATGTGCCAATGCTACACCTGGGCCAAATACTATCCAATTTAATATTAATGGTGGCGGTTCACAAACAATTTTTGTAGGGTCTACAACAGGAGATGAACTTCCGTTCTTAAGAGATGGTGGCACTATCATAGATGCCACAACTCAGCCAGGTTATGGTGATGGGGGAATATTTCAGCCACTTATTGCGATAGATGGTAGTCAGCATGAATGGCGTTTTCCGCATAATGCCATTTGGGTCAGAGCAGATAACTGTGAAATATACGGTATGGAAGTAAGAAATTTTCCAGATGACGGTATTGACATTACAGGAGGAGATTTTAATATTATTGGTGCGCCTAATAAAGGAAATGTGGTGTATAATTGTGGAGCAGAAAAAGATATATTTGAAGACGACCCTGCCCAAAGAATATTTAATGGTTGTGGGATTGTCTTAAAAAACGGGGCGCAAAATTGTATCATTCAAGGAAATATTATTGGAACTGATTTCCAACAAACCCTAACTATTGGTAATGAACTTTGTGGGATTATTGCCCAAACCAATAGCAGTAATAATACCATAGGTGGAATCGAAACAGGAGAAGGAAATATTATCGCCTATCACCCAATTGGTGTGACCATTTTAAGTGAGACCATAAATAATCGTATCTCTGGAAATTCCTTTCTTTGTAATGAAAATAATGGTATAGAATTAGGGACAACTGGCAACAATCAACAAGTAGCACCAATTATTATAGGTGCGTCTATCTCTGTCATTAATGGGACGGGAAATAATGGCGACCTTATTGAAATTTATACGACTTCAACGGACTGTGGGACTGGTACTTGTCAAGGAAGTCAATTAATAGGAACAGCTACCGTCACAAATAATACTTGGCGGATTGATGCACCCTTTTTAAACGGAATTGAATTAGAAGGAGGAGAAGAAATTACAAGTTTAGCAACCAGCTCATCAGGTAGTACTTCTGCTTTTGGAGCATGTATGTTTATAGAAGGAATAGCACCACCATCAGAATGTACCTTACAATTACGTATTTCCGATTTCCAAAATGAAACTTGTCTTGGCAATGATGGTTCTTTTATGTTATCAGCCCCTAGTGCTACTCAACCAATTACGTTTACTTATCAAAATCAAACCACACAAGTACCCGTTTTTGATAATTTAACAGAAGGGGTTTATGAAGTATTTGCTGTTGATGCAATGGGATGTTCGGCAACACTTAGTGTTGCTATTACTCAGGATCCTATCCCATCGTTAAGTCTAGTTTCTACGAGTAATGAAAATTGTGGGTCAAATGACGGAAGTTTTACCGTATTAGCAACAGGAGGGCAAAGTCCTTATTTTTATGAATTAAGTGATGGACAAATCAAACGCACCCCTACTTTTAATGATTTAGCTACTGGAAATTATACGGTCTCAGTTATTGATGCCAATAATTGTATAGCAACACAAACTGTAAGTATTCAACAATCAGAAAGTGTTAGCGTTACAGTGGCAGATATGAGGGATGATAATTGTAGTGCCGCCTCGGGTTCATTTCGACTAGCTGCATCAGGTGGGCAAGCCCCCTACACTTATGACCTTGGAAATGGTGCAGTATCAAGCAATCAATTTACAGGTTTAAGTGCTGGTGATTATTCAGTAACTATTGTTGATGCAAATGCTTGTTCTACAATTGCCAATGTCAACATCAATGGCGGCACGGCACCAATCGCAACCATAAACAATGTAATACAGACTACTTGTTCCCAATCTACAGGTTCTGTAAGTATTTCTGTGTCAGGAGGTCAAGCACCTTTTGCCTATGATATTGGCAACGGAAATGTAGCCACGTCTACTTTTTCCGATTTGGCAGCAGGGACTTATACGATTACGGTAACCGATAGAAATAATTGTACAACCGACCAAACGATTACCATCAATGAACCGACTAGTCCAACTTTAAGTGTTTTGTCTACCCAAAATGCGGCTTGCGGAAATGCAGATGGTGCAGTTTCCGTAATTTCTTCCAATGGTTTAGCGCCCTATACTTACGACATTGGAAATGGTTTAACCAATAATCCAAATTTTGATGATTTAGCAGAAGGTAATTATTCCATCACGGTGTATGATGCCAACAATTGCACAGATATAACGAACATAAATATCAGCAACTCCCCTACTCCATCCGTTGAAGTAATAAATATGCAAGATGCTTCTTGTAATTTGAATAATGCTATTTTAACAGTTCAAGGTACAGGAGTTGCACCATTTACCTATGATATTGGCAATGGACCAACTACTAATCCAACCTTTTCTGAATTAGGAGAAGGAATCTATACTGTAACTTTAACGGACGACAATAATTGTACGGCAAGTACAACCATTGAAATTGAAAGCACAGGAGGGCCACAATTAAATATTAGAAGTACTTCCGAAGCACGATGTGATAATAATAATGGTTCTTTCTCTGTCAGTGTTTTTGGCGGGTTTGCACCTTTTACCTATGATATTGGAGAAGGGCCAACAGATAGTCCAGAATTTTCAAATTTATCGGGGGGCAATTACATCGTAACGTTAACCGACGGAAATGGCTGTGAAGCAACTCAATCTGTTACGCTTGGTAATCTTCCAGCACCTACTTTTGGAATTGGCAATATCCAAGATGCCAGTTGTGGAGAAGCAAATGGTGGATTTAACGTATCTGCTTTTGGTGGTTTAGCCCCTTATCAATTTAGTATTGGAAGTGGGAGTAGTGATAATCCTATTTTCGATAATTTAGCCAGAGGGAATTATACGGTTGTTGTCACGGATGCCAATAATTGTTCCGCTTCTTTATTTGTAGATATTGATGGTACAGAAATTCCAGAAGTGGAAATAATGAATAAACAAGCTGCTAATTGTGGGGCAGCAGATGGAAGTTTTGATTTACAAGTAACGGGTGGACTGGCGCCCTATTTTTTTGATATAGGTAATGGAGAATCAACCAATGCTTCTTTTCAAGATTTAGCACCAGGAAATTATGAAGTAACCATTACTGATATAAGTAATTGTAGCCAAATAAAAGCAGTTGAAATTTTTGGTAATGATGATATTACTTTGGAAGTAGTTGATAAAATGCCAGCAGCCTGTGGAGTACCAAATGGCTCATTTACGTTAAATGCTACTGGTGGGCAAGGTCCATATACTTATGCTATTAACGGGGAACTAAGTGAGAATAATACTTTTGAAAGATTAAGTGGAGGCATTTATACTGTTTCTTCCACAGATGCTACTGGGTGTCAAACGACAAGTAGCGTTGAAATCGAAGAAACCGAAGGTCCGATAGTAGCTGTAGAGGTACTTTCAGGTTGTGGGGATGTCAGTGCTGTTGTAAATATATCCGCTAGTTCAGGGCAAGCACCTTATACTTACAATATTGGAGATGGAGAAACAACATTATCCTCTTTCAGAGATGTTAGCCCTGGTCTCTATCAATTGATTGTCACAGATGCAGCAGGTTGTCAACAAACACAGAGTTTAGTGGTTAATATTTCCAATCAAGAACCTGAAGCAAATATTGAAATAGTACAACAACCCGACTGTAATAGCACTAATGGAAGTTTTTCTATTAATGTAACGAGAGGTGTTCCTCCTTATTTATATTCGATAAGTGAAACGGATATTAGCCCATTCCCAACTTTCAGTAATTTAGGAGCAGGGCAATATGATATTAGCATCACGGATGCAGGTGGATGCACAACAAGCGTCCCCGTTATCTTAGGTGAAGAAGCAGGAAATAATCCAATAGCTGCTTTTGATTTTAGTTTTAATGAATTAACAGGAACATTTATTAATAATACAGAAAACGGAACGACTTATAGTTGGGACTTTGGAGATGGAGAAACAGCTCTTTCCGATAATGCCAACCATGATTTTGATAGAGAAGGTACTTATACCATATGTTTAACCGCCAGTAATGAATGTGGCTCGGATACTTCTTGTGAAACGCTTACCATTGAAGCCTCAAATGCAGATAAGTTATTTGAATTTGATTTTGGCAGAATCAATGGAACAGTAGGAGATACTATTAAATTACCTGTTTATGTAAAAAATTTCGAATCCATAGTTGGCTTTCAAAAATCTGTTCATCTAGTAGACCCGTCTGTCGCAAAAATTATAGGCATTACGGACACCAATTTAAGTGGTTTAGCTGCCAGTTTATTTAATATTAAAGATAATCAATTGTCGATGACTTGGTTTGACGGTAACATTAATGGGGTAGATTTACTAGATTCAACGATTATTTATCAAATAGAAATTGTCCTGTTAGCGGATAACGCCTGTACGGAAGTTGTTCTAAGAGATGAGCCAATAGAAACTCAAGTTTATAAAAAAGTAGGCAGCGACGAGGTAGAAGTTGAAATTTTCCAACGAACAGGACAAGTATGCGTTGGTAATGGTAACCCTATTGTTTTAACTGCAGATATTACCGGAGAAATAATTACAGAAGATGGTATGAACGTTAGTAATGTTCAAATGAGTTGTACGACTGCCGAGGACCTATTGAATAAAGTAGATGGTAGCTATATTTTTGAAGATCTTGCTACCTCGGCTACCTATGAAATAACGCCTTACAAAGATATAAATATTCTAAATGGAGTAAGTACTTTCGATTTAGTAATTATTCAAAATCATATTTTAGGAAATCAACCATTAGATTCTCCCTATAAAATGATTGCAGCAGATGTTAATAAAACTGGGGCTGTAACTGTTTCTGACATCGTAAAATTACGTAAACTAATATTATTAGAAGACACCAGCTTTAATAATAACACATCGTGGGTCTTTATTCCAAAAGAATATGAATTTTTGAATCCAATAAATCCATTGTCTGAAGACTACCCTACATCGACTACTATTAATTTATTAGACAAAAATCTTTTTGCTGATTTTATTGGCGTAAAAATTGGTGATGTAAATGGAACGGCTATCCCAAATGAACTGATAAATTCGGAAGCTAGAAATATTTCAGCAGAAACAGTAACTATTCAAGTCCAAGACACTTATCTGCAAGCTGGAGAAACAACAACGATTACGTTTGATGCTAAAGCATTAGTTTCTACAATGGGTTTCCAATTCACGATGCAATTTAATCCAAACTTTTTAGCGCTTTCAGCTATTGAAAAAGATGGATTACTCACTACCGATAATTTTGGTACAAGTCAACAAGAAAAAGGCTATTTGTTATCAAGTTGGGTAAAGCCACAAGTTGTCAATGAAGAGAAAGTAAAATTTTCACTTACTTTTAAAGCCTTACAAGCTGGAAAAATAAGTGATATGCTTGATATTAATTCTGATTTACTAGCAGCGGAAGGTTACCGTACAACGGGTAGGAAAGTGAATATTGCGTTAAATTTTGTGGAGGAAACAGAGAAAACTAATTTAGCATTAAGCTTATCACAAAATCAACCTAACCCTTTTGCCAATTCTACCGTAATTAAATATCAGCTACCAGAAAGTGGAGCTATTCAATTACAAATTTTTGACATTCAAGGTAGTTTATTAAAAAGTACCGATATTCAAGGTCAAAAAGGTTGGAATAAATGGGAAATTCAGCGAGCAGATTTACCGAATGGTGGCATTTATTTTTATAGATTAACCACCCCTTTTGGACAAGTTATGAAGAAAATGCTGCTTGTTGAGTAAACCTTTGGGCAAAAATGATAAGTTTTCAATGTATCGACGAATTCATTCTTTTCACTAAATACAGACAAAAAAGTTAAAAGGTAGTTATTTTAATAAACGCTCATTTAGCTACCTTTTAACTTTTTTTGCTAATCTCCCACAAAAAATTCCTTTACAAACACTTCTTCCTTTCCTTGAATCCTGCTATATTGCAAAAAGCTGTCGTTAATTAAGGTATCAAACCAGATTTTCATATATTCATTTTGATGAATCAAGGACAGATTTTACCCTTAAAAATTTGCGAACTTTGAATAATAAATACGGTAAAAAATTCGCCGAAACATTTAATTGATATATTACCTTTCGAGGAAAGCTAAACAATACAAATTTCCACGAAAAATAGTGGTCTATGACTTCAGAAAATTTATTAAAATTTCTTGGCAATCGTGCCTACCTTCATCAAGTTTCTTACCAAGAACTTAAATCGATGGTGGTACAATATCCATACAGCCTTAGTTTAAGGTATCTGTTGGCTATGAAGAGCCAACAAGAGGACAATACAGATTTGGATAGAAATATCGAAATGTTGGCTACCTATGGTATAGACCGAGTCC
Source organism: uncultured Saprospiraceae bacterium (assembly GCA_964392805.1). Taxonomy (GTDB): domain Bacteria; phylum Bacteroidota; class Bacteroidia; order Chitinophagales; family Saprospiraceae; genus JAFMDF01. The sequence continues at coordinate 6,137 of CAYMSC010000091.1, read as the reverse complement.
ATCTACATAAAATATTCCGAGAAGAGCCAATCGTGCTAGAAGATTTGGGAGAGACGATTGTCATGGGAGAAGACTTCCTCGAATTAAAAGAACTTTCTACCTTGGAACGGGAAATGGAAAGTAATCTGATAGAAAACGAAGTGGAAAGCATTTCTTTTCTGGAAGAAAAAATGCCAATTCCAAATCCCATAATTCCAACGGAAATCGATGATGCAGACTTGCTAATCAACACCGATATAATTGATACAAACATTGAAGCAAATGAAATTCTAGAAGCTGGAACTGAAATTGAAGCAAACGAAATCATTGAAAATAAAGGAGCTATAAACGAAACGGAAGCAAATGAAATTCTAGAAATTGGAACTGAAATTGAAGCAAACGAAATCATTGAAAGTAAAGAAGTTATAAACGCAACGGAAGCAAATGAATCAATCCTTGAAGAAATCGCTACAGCCTCAGCAATAGTTGGTGGAACTACCCTATTAAACCAAGAAGAATCGACGGACGAATCTTCAAAATCTGAAACGCCTAAAGATAATCTCCAGCAAGATGCGCCAAATATTTTAGAACCAAGCATCGAAGAAGAATCAGAAGACTACTTCACTATGGATTTTGAAGAAGAGCGTTTGGAAGAAATAGGAACGCCATCTGGCGCTAGCGACGAATTAGCACCATCTGAATCTTTTTCAGCACAAAATATTGACATAGATGAAAACGGTCTTCCTACTGATGCGGTAGAAATAAACGATTCTTATGTTGAGATAAAAGCCTTAGAAGAAGAAAAAATAAATGATTTATTTGACGAAGTAGAAGCAGAAATTTTAGCAGAAAAAGCGATTAGTGATTCAGAAGTATACCTAGACAATCCTGAAGAATTATTAGTAGCCGAAAGTGAAAAAATATTAGCTAATGATTTGGAATCCACCGCTAATGAAGTAGCAAAAACGACTATTCCTCCTGATGAGGAAATAGAAGTAGCAGAACCAGGAAAAATAAACACATTTGTTAAACCAAAACCCCAAATTCCATTTGAAGTTAGCTATTCCGAAGAAGACCCCGTTACACAAGAAGAAGCGATTACAGAGTCCACAACAACAACTGATATACCTTCAACAGAAGTATCAGTGCCTCAAAAAGAAGTACACACAGAAATAGAAGAAACGTCGAGTAAAACAGAAATAGAAGAAACACTAAATGTACCTTCATCAAAAATACCACCAGAACCCGTTGAAAGCTTTCAATTTGATAGTTTAAACGAATTGGAGGCTACTTTTGAAAAAGAAAAACCAACACCCCTGAATGGACCTATTCCTAAATCAGGTTTTAGTAGTTGGCAAGCGCAAAATTCTAGTATTGGGTCTTTATCTGGCATCCATTTAGCTCCATTCGATAGTGCAAAGGGAAAAGTTATCAGAAAAAAGAAAAAAGTAACAACAAAGGAATTTGAAAAAACAGTTGCCTTTGCAGAAGAAAGTTTGACAATGACGGAAGGCATTGCTTCAGAAACCTTGGCACAACTATTGGTTAATCAAGGACAATACAGTAAAGCAAAGACAATGTATGAAGAATTGTGCTTGATTATGCCTGAAAAAAGTAGTTTCTTTGCAGGCGAAATTGAAAAAATCCAAAACCTTCCAGATGAACCTTCGTAGAAGATTTGGACGTTTTTATATAAAAAAAGAATTGATCGTTAGATATTTAACTAAATTTGATAAAAATTAAATAAAATTAATAGATATGGGTTTGACTGCAATGGTTATTTTAATCGCTTTGGTTTGCGTCTTATTGATGGCAGCCGTTTTAATTCAAAATCCTAAAGGTGGAGGTGTAGATTCAACTTTTGGGGGACAATCTGCTAACCAAATGTTGGGAGCTGCTCGTTCCACTGACTTCATTGAAAAATTGACTTGGGGATTAGCAATCGCTTTATTTGTCCTTTGTATCATTACAAGTTTAATGGTTGGCTCTGGAACAGAAGGACCTGAATTATTGACTCAGTAATTAATAGCTGATAAATAATAGCAATATATTAACTTAGTTATAGATTACCCAAAAAAGGGCTGCAAATTTTGCAGCCCTTTTTTTAGGTCCTTTACAGGTTGACCGAAAATTCTCAATTTGACTTTTTTTGTAAATTTAAATATTTGATTGTCAATTATTTATAAGCAACTTACAAATTAAACGACCACCTATTAAAAGTAGGTGGATTGGTTAGGCACGACTAAAGTCGTCCCTTGTATAACTCATTCAAGCAAAAAGTTGTCTTGAGAATTATCTGTGGGTTTTCGATGATGTTCAAGGTACTTTTGTACCATTTCATCTGTGATATTTCCTGTACTCCATGCTCCAA
>CAYMSC010000091.1:0-3687 GCA_964392805.1 uncultured Saprospiraceae bacterium | reverse complement strand
TCAAGGTACTTTTGTACCATTTCATCTGTGATATTTCCTGTACTCCATGCTCCAAATCCTCTTCCCCAAAATCGTTGTCCCCAATAACGCTTTTTCAAATGAGGGAATTCTTTTTGGAGTAGTCAGGAACTTCTTCCCTTTAGTTGTTTTGCTATAAAGCTTACAGACAACTTTGGTGGATATTCTAGATGCATATGAATATGGTCGTTAATCACTACTCCTTTTAAGATGTTTATATCTAATGATTCACAATCTTGGATTATTAGTTCTCGACATCTTGGTTTAACTGCACCTGTCAACACATGATATCGGTATTTTGTAGACCATACTATATGAACTGTCAAACGAGTTTTTGTATCTGAACCGCTTCTATATTCTGCCATATTTTTGGCGTAAATTTAACGGTTTTCATCAAAATGAATTTATCGCACTAAAGTGCGAGGTTTTAAATCTTCTTTTGTGACCAACAAAACGTCGCCTTCCTGACAGTTTATAAAATTAATTGCCCGTCTTTTGACTGCTAAAAATGGGTAGCAGTAAAGTTTCAGTAGATTTGCGCCACAATTAATAATTTAACTTTTTAAATTCTATTTTTTAATGAAAAATATTATCTCTAAACTATTAGGCGCATTTGCTTTAATTGCCTTGGTAGCTTTAGTCTATGCTTGTTCTAGTGATCAACAAGATACTCAAAGCGATACCCACAATCATGCTGCCCACAGTGATCATAATCATAGTGACCATGATCATGCTACTGCACAAAGTGACAATGCTACCGCTGAGAGCGACAACAATGCAACTCAAAGTGACAATGCTCCTGTACAAAATGTAAAATTAACCCAAACGCCAGGAGAATTTGAAATGAAAAATTTAACACTTGCTCCAGGACAATATCAATTTGAAATTGCTAATAGTAATGTTGACCATGAGGTTGGATTTGTCCTTGTTCCTAAAGGAAAATACGATGCTGCGGACCATATCAAAGCGGCTTATGTAAAAGCGCCCGTAGCAAAAGGTACAAGTTCTATGACCAGTGTTGTTGATTTACCTGCTGGAGAATACGAATATTTCTGCCCATTAAATCCAACCCCTAAATATCCTTTAACGGTTACTGACAAAATCGAAAAGGTAAAATTAACGCAAACGCCAGGAGAATTTGAAATGAAAAATTTAACACTTGCTCCAGGACAATATCAATTTGAAATTGCTAATAGTAATGTTGACCATGAGGTTGGATTTGTCCTTGTTCCTAAAGGAAAATACGATGCTGCGGACCATATCAAAGCGGCTTATGTAAAAGCGCCCGTAGCAAAAGGTACAAGTTCTATGACCAGTGTTGTTGATTTACCTGCTGGAGAATACGAATATTTCTGCCCATTAAATCCAACCCCTAAATATCCTTTGACGGTTAAATAGGTTGCGATACATTTTTAGGAATTATTTGCCTATCGGCAAAGACAGAGAAGTCAGACCGTCCCGATGTTCTATCGGAAAATTTTCGGTCTGACTTCTTCGTTTTTTGGCCAAATATTATAGTACCTTTAATTATTTACGGGATTTGTCAAAAAACCATTATTTATTGTGCAGGAACCATCAAAACATTTCCGCCTGTTTGTAATTCATTAATTCGTTTTGCAGCAATAGGTGCATATTCCGCTGAATTAATACAAGCGTACGCCAATTCTTTAGATGGAAACTTCAGAATAACGGTCCAATTACCAAATTGTTCTCCTTCTATTACTTCAGCCTTAGTGGTGCCTGCTAAAGCTTCTCCTTGGTATTTAGGCAACATGTCCTTTAATTTTAAAGCATATTCCTCGAAATAGGTTTTAAAATCCCTATTCTTAACCTCTATTTGGGCAACGATGTAAACGGCTTTGTTCATATTTTTATAATGGTTTGGTGGCAAATAAGGGAAAACGAAAAAAATAACCTACGCAAAAGAGAATTAAATAAACCTCAACTTCAAGTGCAACTTCAACTTCAAGATTTAAGCCACCTACGGTAGGAATTGAGATTGAAATTTAAAAATTTATCGACATTTCAAAATATCAATTCCGATTTGTATCGGAATTAGTTTTAAATTTTATGTAAGAGCTTAAATTCGCAACAGGTAACTCGAAACTACTAAATTTTGTCAACGCCTATTGTCTCCCTACATACATTTACTCAACTGGAATAACAGGCGGTATTTTCCAATCTCCATTGAGTGCTGCTTCCTTAGGCCAATACAATCGCATCGTTAGGAAAAAAGGCCCTTCTTTTGGAATTGGTAACCAATTCGATACCTTATCCTCATTAGGTGCTTTAGATTGAATATAAAAATCCAAAGACCCATCAGCATTATATACCAAATCATCTCTATCACCAAGTGCAAACCGATTTAAAGCATTTTCTACTAAAAATTCCTTAGCATTATAAGCAGTCAATGACCAAAAGGCATTAACAGGTGGTAATTGGTCGGCATCGAAATGAATTTGGTATTGTTGACGCCCATCCAATTTTGCCCCATTAATATCGAAGGTTAGATTAGGGTAAACAGCATCCTCTGGAAGATTAGCCCCTAAACCAACAAAACTAATATAGCCTCTTCGCAAATAATCCGTACCATAACTTCCTATACCATCAGTAATAAGACTCCAGCCATTTTTCAATAAACTGGTATCTGGATGCGCCCTCCTAGCTTCCATTTTTTTATGGACAAAATTTGGCAAGGCTTTTAATTTAGTTTTTAAAATAAAATTGTCTGTACTTAATTCAAATGACTGGCCTGGTGTTAAGCCTATTTTTGCCATTTTTTGGACCAACAAAGAATCTGCTGCTTTAGGGGGATTAGCAACCATCATTTCTGCCATTCGGTTGAAGTAAGTCTCCACATCTAACTCCCGAATTGCATTGGCAGGAATTAAATTTTCATTTTCTGTATCTAACACGCCTTTTGGTGGCAGGTAATCTGATTTTCCATATGCGCTTAAGGGTACTAAATCCATACTATCTTGGATGGCTTTTACAACCGTTGCTCCGTCTTCTGGACTATTAACCTGAATCCGACCAATCATCCAAACCGTATGAGTAGGTGCTTTAATTAGTTGTAATCCTTGAGGAATATCTCCTATCCAATCTGGACCTGCTATTAAAATCTGTTGGGCCTCCGTACCCGTCGTTCGAGTACCCGGTGAGGCAAAAACATTACTATATGCATCCATCAAAGGCAAGAGATAATAACGGTCAGTAGCAGGCATCGACAAAACAAGTGGTTCTTTAGTCAAATCCATCCAAGCGATAGAATAATAAGTATCTACATTGGGCTTAACCACAGAGGTAAAAGTATGGTCAGGAAACAACCTAAAATGTCCCAATTGGTTGATTGGAGCAGCGGCTGTTACCGAATGTGGTTGTTCAATATTGGTAGATTTTCTTTTGGTAAGTTCCATTAAAACCATCGGATAACCATAAATATATACTTCTCCTATGATGCTTAATAGCTCTTCTGTTGATATTTCAACTTGGCCTGCCTCCGTTTGAACAATCGTTTTATCAGGTTGACAAGCGATTAGTTGCAAAAGAATGAAGAAAATAAATGGAAGTAGTAGTTTCTTGTTTGGCATATGCTGTTTTAGCTGATATAAAAGCTCTAAGTAACGGCAAAACAATAACTTGAACATCTAGGACGGCTTCTTTTGATCC
>CAYMSC010000090.1:0-16919 GCA_964392805.1 uncultured Saprospiraceae bacterium | reverse complement strand
AGGTGGACCTGGCGCCGGAATGTACGGAACCTCAAAAGCTGCCGTTCATACCATAACAAGAGCTTTAGCAAAAGATTTGGCGGAATATGGTATTAGAGTTAATGCCGTTTCTCCGGGTACCATTGATACTGATTTTCATATTGGAATTAAATCTACCAAGCCAGAGGTTTTTAAATCTTGGGCAAAAAATATTATGTTAGGAAGATTAGGTCAACCTGATGATGTTGCGGGGGTTGTTTCTTTCTTAGCTAGTAAAGATGCAGGATTCTTAACTGCTGAAACTATCCAAATTGGTGGTGGTCAAGCATTAGGAATTTAATTAATAATACTGGTAGTAAAGCTTTTAAGCTTTCCCGTCAACGACCGTCGGTTTTGGCTTATCACCAACATCATTTTCAGGCCTAAAGGCCTTTGACGGGAAAGCCTGAAGGCTTTACTACCAGTATCCATAACTTGAATTAATTAGTAGGGGCAGTCTACAGATAGCGGAAGCTAAAATAAAATGTAATTCTAATGGAGTTTTTACATTTTTATCAAAAATAAACTATGACAGCTTAGTACTTCTAAATTTAGCCTATTATAACCTTTATTTCCCAAACGTTTTTTTACCAAATTTTGATGGAATTAATGATTCATTTACGATACTGAGTGAGACTGGACTTATTAAAGAGGTAGAACTGATTATTTTCGACAGATGGGGTGGTCAGATTTATAAGGGAGCGGAATGGGATGGTCAACATCAAGGAAAAATGGTTAACCCAGGTATATTTTTTTACTTAGCAAATATTACTATGAGTGACGGAATTACCCGTCAATTTTTTAATGAAATTACCCTTCTGAGGTAAGATTTTATGGGACGGTCTCATAAGTCCCCGAATATAGATTGACTTCGTCGAATTTACATTTCGGGGCTACAAACTATAAAAACAAAAACCCATAACAATCTAATTGTAAGATTGAAGTGAGTACTGTTTTTTTGTTTGGTAAAGGAGCATCTGAATTCTCCATTTTTTGAGACAGTCACTAAAGCTTATAAATTAAAAATCAATTATGAAAAAAGTAGTTACTTTCGGAGAAATAATGCTTCGATTGACACCACCAAATTGGAAACGTTTTTCACAGGCAAGCTCCTTTGAGGTTATTTATGGTGGTGGTGAAAGTAATGTAGCGGTTACCTTAGCTAATTATGGTATTCCAACTGAGTTTGTTACCAGATTGCCCCAAAATGATATTGGAGAATGTGCCTTAATGGAAATGCGCAAACGAAATGTGGGAACGACTCATATCGCTAGAGGTGGAGAACGACTAGGTATTTATTTCCTAGAAATAGGAGCAGTAAGTAGAGGAAGTAAAGTAGTCTACGATAGAGCGCACTCTGCGATGTCCACTATTGAAAAAGGAATGATTGACTGGGCAGAAGTATTTAAAGATGCGGACTGGTTTCATTGGACAGGAATTACACCTGCTATTTCTCAAGGCGCAGCGGATGCTTGTTTAGAAGCCATTCAAATGGCGAATAAAATGGGCGTTACCGTTTCTACTGACCTTAATTACCGTAAGAAATTATGGAAATATGGCAAAGAACCCGGTGAAGTAATGCCAGAATTAGTGGCTGGTTGCGATATTATTTTAGGAAACGAAGAAGATGCAGAAAAGCATTTTGGTTTACACCCAGAAGGTTTAGACGTAACTGCTGGACATGAAGTAGATGCCAAGTCCTATTTATCTGTTTTGCAACAGTTAATGAAAATGTTCCCAAGAGCAAAGAAGGTCATTACGACTTTAAGAGGTTCAATTAGTGCTTCTCACAATACATGGTCTGGCGTTTTATACGATGGTAAAACATTATTCGAAGCACCAACTTATCAGATTACGCATATTGTAGATAGAGTCGGTGGTGGGGATAGTTTTATGGGTGGTTTGATTTATGGTTTATTAAATTACCCAGACGATGACCAGAATGCCTTGAATTTTGCGGTAGCAGCATCTTGTTTAAAGCATACTATTTATGGGGATGCGAACTTAGCAACAAAGGAGGAAGTAGAGAAATTGATGAGTGGTGATGCTTCTGGACGAGTTGCTAGATAAAGAAAAATGAATGATTGTTTGATTGCGGAATTGTTTGATTGTCAAGCTTATGTGTACGATCAGAATAATTGCCCAATCCTTTCATTTAAAGAATAATTTGGTTTTATTTGGTTAGGCGAGGATGGTGATTTTATATTGCCATCCTTCTTTTTATTGAATTGAATTTTAAAAAATAATGGCAAAGTTTTCAAAAATACAAGTATTAACAAAAGCTGCAGAACAAGGCATGATGCCTTTATTTTATCATGCAGATGTTGAATTAGGCAAAAAAGTAATTGCTGCCTGCTATAAAGGGGGCGCAAGATTATTAGAATTCACCAATCGGGGCGATTTTGCGCACGAAGTATTTGGTGAACTAAATAAGTTTTGTAGAGCGGAATTACCAGAAATGATAATGGGCGTAGGGTCTATTAACGATGCTGGCACCGCTAGCTTATTTATGCAGTTAGGAGCTAATTTTATAGTGTCTGCTTCTTTCCGAGAAGATATTGCAAAGGTTTGTAACCGAAGAAAAATACCTTATATGCCCGGTTGTGGTACTTTAACAGAAATAGGAAAAGCAGAAGAAATGGGCTGTGATATAGTGAAATTATTTCCAGGAAGTGTTTATGGCCCTGGATTTATTAAGGCGATTAGAGGCCCACAACCTTGGACCACGATTATGCCAACAGGCGGTGTCGCACCAACAGTAGAAAATCTAACAGGTTGGTTTGATGCGGGTGCTGTTTGCGTAGGTATGGGGTCAAAATTAATCTCTAAAGATATTTTAAAGAATCGTGATTTTAAGGAGCTAGAAACTAGAACGAGTGCTGCTTTAAAAACGATACAAGAAGTAAGAAGCTAAACTGGTCGTACTTTGATAATTATCGGAGTTAGGCTTTCCTGTCAAAGACCTTTAGGTCTGTTCTAGTGGAATTTTTTCATCAAAGAGCTTCCAGAACTCAAAGTTCTGGAAGCTCTAGATGCTTAGCCTGACGGCAATGGTTTGGAGACTTAAACTGTCGGATTTAACTGTACCTTTTCTAAAAAAATAAATTCAATTCTTATGAGAAATTTTATTTTTCTATGTTTATTGCTACTTTCAGTAGCTTGTAATGTACCTCAAAAAACAGTTATTGCACCTACGAATCAAACAGTGGAAGCATCTACGAACCAAGTTGCAGTTGCAGCTAAACGGACGGTTGTAAAAACAAATACGGAACTATACAATGCCATTAAGTCAGCAGAGCCGGGAGAAAAAATTATCTTAACTAACGGAGTTTGGAAAGATGTGGCAATTAATTTTACGGCAAAGGGGACAGCCGATGCACCAATTATCCTTCAGGCAGAAACAGCAGGTAAAGTTTCGATAGAAGGACAATCGTATGTGAAATTTGGCGGGGAATATTTAACAATTAGTGGATTACATTTTAAAAATGGCTATACACCAGAAAAAGCTATTATTAATTTTCGATTAGACGAAGAAACCGTTGCCAGTAATTGCCGAGTGACCAATTGTGTCATAGAAAATTTTAACCAATTAAGGAGAGACCGAAAAGACCATTGGGTAGAATTTTGGGGAAGACATAACAAATTATCCAATTGTTATTTAGCAGGAAAATCTAATGAAGGGCCTACGGTAAGAGTAGATATCAAAGGCAATGAAAACATTAATAATTACCACCAAATTATCAATAACCATTTTGGCCCAAGACCTCGAAAAGGGGGACCTAAAGCGGAAACGCTTCAATTAGGTGATAGTTTTACTTCAATGTCGCCTTCTTACACCTTAGTAGCAAATAATTTATTTGAAAAGTGTAATGGAGAAGTAGAAGTCATTTCTAGTAAAACCAATTTTAATGAATTTAGAAATAATGTCTTTTATCAATCTGAAGGGTCTTTAGTGACTCGACATGGTAATTATTGCACGATAGATGGCAATTATTTTATTGGCGATGAAAATACCAATGTAGGCGGTATTCGCTTGATTAATACAGGCCATTGGGTAACCAATAATTATTTCTATAACCTAAAAGGAGAAAATTTTAGAAGCCCTTTAGCTGTCATGAATGGAATTCCCAAATCACCCTTAAATCGTTATAATCAAGTAACTGATGTAGTGGTAGCACATAATACTTGGGTGAATTGTAAATCCCCTTGGCAATTTGGTGTGGGTACGAATATTAGTCAAGCAGAAGTATTGCCTTTATCAGAAATTCGGTCAGCTATTCCGATTAGAACAACGGTAGCGAATAATTTAATTTATAATGATAATGGAGATAAAACGCCGATTGTAGCCCATGATAAAATAAGTGGTATTAAGTTCAAAAATAACCTCATTAATAATCAAAATGTTTCCTTTGATAAGGTAGATGGATTGACCCCTTCAACTATTAAAGTTGACAAAGTTGCAGCGCATATTTTTATCCCACCAGCGAATACAGCTAGTACTGAATTGTATGAAGGTTTTGGTTTTGAAAAGATAAAGAGTAAGACCGTTGGTGCTACGATACAAGCAGCGGCTAGTAACCTAAATATTTTAGACAAACAAAAATATGGAGCGGATTGGTTTTCTAATGAACAACTAGAAGTAATATCTCAGACGCATTCTGCAACAGCTGCAACGGGAGATTTAGCAGCTAAGATTAAAGCGGCTAAAGCTGGTGATATTATTGAATTAACAACTGGTAGTTATACCGTAACTAATTCGATAGTAATTGATAAAAAAATAACGATTCAATCAAAGGGAGATAAAGTAACCATCAACTATACGGGTGCAGCTAAAACCCCATTAGTTGAAATGCACCCAAATGGAAATTTGAACCTAAAAAATGTTATTTTAAAAGGGGGAAATACGCAATATGCTTTTGCTAGTTTAAAAAAGAACATGTCTAGTCTTTATAATTTAACCGTAGAAGATGTTGACATCAGCAATTTTAATTACGTCTTAAAAGCTTATAAAGAATCCTTTGCAGATGCCATTACTTTTAGAAATTCGACGCTAAAAGATAACCAAAATGGGATTGAATTATCAGAAGAAACGAATGATAAAGGCGATTATAATACCGAATTCCTGACTATTGATAATTGCCAATTTGAAAATATCAGAAGCAATGTTATTGATTACTATAGAGGCGGATATGATGAGTCAACTATAGGTGGGAATTTATCGGTTACTAATAGTTCCTTTACCAATTGTGGTAGCGAAGAAGAAAATGGTATTTTATTGAATACAAGAGGAATTATCAATGTAGATATTTCAAAAAATACGTTTATTAATAATCGGGTGAAACTAGTTGCTTTATTATGGGGAGCGAAGAATAATACACACGGAGAAAATAAAATAACCGGTTCTGGAACAATTAGAGTGGAAGAGAATTTGAAGTTGAAATTGGTTTATTGATTTGTTTTTTAGAATTGTCTAATTTGCCATGTTTTGGGATGGAAATTCTAAAAAGAAATTTATCTGTACAGGTCGAATGAATTCGTTGACACAGTAAGTAAGGAACGCGATTAAAATAACTTCAGATTCTGTCGAGGAAATAAGGTAGCTAAACGGTTCACTTTAAGTGAGTTATCTTATTTCTTCGACTTAGAAGAATCTGAAGTTATTTTAATCTTACTACTAAGGTACTTACAAAAAAGATAAACAATGCTTATAGCTAAAACAAAACGACTCTTAAAATCATTCCTACCAGGTATCTTTCTATTTGGTTTTACAGTTGGAACGGGGAGCGTAACCGCTATGGCAAAAGCAGGGGCTGATTATGGAATGTCCTTACTTTGGACGATTTTTTTGTCTTGCGCCATTACTTATTTTTTAATCAATTTATTCGGAAAATATACTTTAGTAACGGGCGAAACTACCCTTGCTGCGATTAAAAAAAGAATCCATCCAGCAGCAGCGTTTTTTTTTATTATTACCCTCACAGCACATGTATGTGGAAGCACTATTGGCATCATGGGAATCGTCTCAGATGTTAGTTACGAATGGTCTAAAAACTTTGTAGCAGGCGGTATTCAACCAATCTATTTTGCTCTTTTTTTTATTAGTATTATTTACGGGCTTTTTTTACAAGGAAGTACGCAATTATTCGAACGGACTTTGGCAGTCATTGTAGGGATTATGGCGATATGTTTCTTGATTAACTTTTGTCTATTGATGCCGCCATTGATGGATTTAGTAAATGGCATGATTCCCAATGTTCCTAATACGGGCGATAATAATAGTGCCTTTTTAGTCATAGCCTCTATGGTTGGAACAACCGTTTTTTCAGGCTTATTTATTCTAAGGTCTACTTTAGTTAAGGAAGCAGGATGGACAATGGCAGACCTTAAAACTCAACAGAAAGACGCTTTGTTTTCTGGTTTTTTAATGTTCTTTGTAAGTGCAGCGATTATGGCAGCCGCAGCAGGGTCGCTTCACATCAAAGGCGTTACTTTAACGAATGTATCTGAACTAATCAATTTGTTAGAACCTTTTGCTGGTTCATTTGGGGTAGCTATTTTTACAATTGGATTAATTGCGGCAGGCGTGTCTTCCCAATTTCCTAATGTTGCCTTATTACCTTGGATGTTAGATGATTATTATGAACGAAAAGGTGATTTAACCAGATTGAATTATAGAATTTTTGTGTTTTTTATGTCCCTTTTGGGCTTGATTGTACCCCTTTTTAATGCCAAACCAATTGCTATTATGATACTCTCCCAAGCTTTTGGTGCTTTAGTATTGCCTGCTACCGTAGCATGTATTATTTACTTAGGAAATGAACCTAGTCAAATGAAAGAACACAAATTTTCTTTAGGTATAAATCTGATATTGGCCGCTATTTTACTTTTTGCTATTTTGATGAGTTATATGAGTTTTACAGGGATTTTTGCTACGCTTAATACTTTGTGATATTAAAAAATAGGTTTCGCTGGGTGTAACCGAGATTTGTCCTTCGTACCGAATTCATTCGTCGCTGTAGTATTTTAAACAAGACACCTATAATCAAACCAATGGAAAAGACCCATCAACTAATATCGTTTGGAGTACTGGAGCAGATATTTATGATGGCGATATAGCTAAACAATATGAAAATGGAGACTATACAGAAGTATGGTTTAGAACTGGTAGTGTCGGTGCTGGCACGTCTCCTATAAAATAATTCCCTTACCTGAAATTATTAACCATGAGCCAAGAAATTCCACTAGTAAATCTAAAAACAGAATTAGAGGAAAATCAGCAATATGTTGAATCAATTCTAAAAAATGAAATTAAAGGGATTCAAGTTGAACACATAGCAATTACAAATACAATAATAGATACCGCTAAGGAAGGGTATAAAACGATCTACTTATTTGTAAAAGGTAAAGGAAATATAATTGTTGCGAATACTAATTATGAGATTGTTCCAGAAACGATCTTTTTGCCCAATATAGTTAAAACGATTACGATTAAATCGGCTAAAAATGAATCCTTGCAATACCTGAAAATATCCAGTAAATTAACGACTCAAGATCAACTAGATTTAAAAGAATTCCCAGCGGAAAACACTCAAAAGGTCTATTATGCAAAATTCAGCGATTGTCAATCCTATACCGAACCAATTAAAAGTCCGAATACCATAAGTCGAACGATACTTCCTAATAAAATCATTCCTAGAATAGCAATGGGAACGGTTAAAACAAAAGGCCCTGATAAAGTTGGAGCACATGAGCATCCCATGCTAGAACAATTGTTTTTAGGTCTATCAAAAAATAATTGTGTTGTTTATGCAGATGATGCTCAAACACATTTTCCACAACATTCTGTATTGCATATACCATTAGGGTCAACTCATTCGGTTTCCGTAGAAAAAGATGAAATTTTGCATTATGTTTGGATGGACTTCTTTTTAGATAAAAAAGGGGAAGAATGGTTAAAAACACATATTGTAGATGCTTGATTATTCATTTAAATTAGTCAAGTACCTGCCTGACAGCCTTATCAATCACTGAATACTCTTTTGATTCAATCAAGCCAATTGAAAAGGTTTGAACAGTAGTAAGGTATTTGTCTTTGTTTTGCCGACCAAAACCAAGCACTGTCATATCGGGTCTGCTGACATAATTATCTGGGAACTCATCATCTTCCTGATGTAGCATATACAACATACGGGGAGAATGCTGATCACCGAATGCCATCCATTCAGGGGCAGGTAAATCACCAACAAAGGGTTCTACAATTGGATGTAGTTTATTATCGGCAGAAGCATACCAAAAATCAGTACTATCCATTTCTCCGCCTGGCACGCCTTCGTATTGCACCCAATATTTATAACCTGCGCTGATTTTATTCATCGTAAAGTCACAACGATTAAGATAAAAGTCCCATTGTCCCTCCCACTGTTTATTATCGGAGGTGAAGGTAATACGAACATGTTCTTTTGACTCAATGTTTACTACTGAACTTGAAGGGTTTGTCCCTGCATTCATGGCATGGAAATAGCTGCCGTCTTGTTTGTGAATCGCATTCGGAAATCCTCTATACTCCCCTTTATGACCCGATCCTTTTTTCTTATGAAAGCCTAACCAATCTACCTTGTCCTTGTCAATCATACTTGACAAACCACCCCCTTCTTTTTCCAGAAAATAAGTTGCGGAAGGGGTAGTAATGATGTATGCAGAGTCGCCGCCAGCAGATTCATCTATCCCATGGGTCAGGTGTATTTTTTTTCCAGTTTGCTCAGCACATGCTCCAAACCATAGTAGGAATAATAGTAGTATCAAATTTTTGTGAGACATGAGTACATTCATAGAAATGACATATTATTTTTTTTCATTACCGTACACTTTTTACTGAATCACCTCGTGTTTTAGCCGCCGTTTTCAAAAAGTGTGCGGTAGAGAATAATTTTTCAACCAGATTAAAAATTGATAGAACGCTAAGCTACTATATTGTCTATTAGTTCTCAAATAATTGCTTGTCCAATTTAATAATTATGGTTTGTAGCAACTCATCTTCTTTAGGAATCAATTATTAAATGCTTAAAAATTGACTTTTATTAATATCCTAGATTATTTAAAGTTACTTACTCAATATCTCAAACGTCTAACTATTAATTGTTATGTATTATAACATTTTTCATCTTATAAAAAATGATATTAATCATGAAGAAATTTGCTTCTTTATTATTTACATTATCTCTTGTCCTTTTTACAACTCAATCTTGTAATGTCGGTCAAGGATTAGCAGGTCTTTCTCCAGCTAAGGCTTTAAGTGGTGTGCAAGCTTTATTAGGAGGTGCTAGCACCAATGCTTTAAAAGGTTTTGCAGGCAATGTTTTACAAAATGAGATTATGAAAAAAGTATTGCCTCCAGGACTTTCTAATATTACAGGTTTATTAGGTAATTCAAGCCAAGGGGCTGAAGCTTTAGGTTTATTAAATGGCGCTATTGCATCAGCTGTTCCAGATGTAGCGACTTCTTTATTGGGAAATGCTACTAAAGGCATTGCTGCAGCCGATGCCTTGAATCTTTTGAAAGGTGGCGATACTGGTGCAACTGACTTTTTAAAGAATGCTGCGGGTAAAAATTTAGTAGCAGCTTTATTACCTGCTATGACTAAAAAGTTGACCGATAATGGAGGTCTTGGTGCTATCACTTCTGCCTTGGGTGGTCAAGCTGCTAGCTTGCTTGGTGGTAATAAACCTTCTTTAGCTGACTTAGCTACGACTGGTGCAGTTGATGGTCTTTTTGCTTTGATGGGTAATGCAGAAAAAGCAGAACGTGCTAATCCTACCGATCCGTTATTGAAAGAAATTTTTGGTAAATAAAAATTTGCCAAGCTTGCATACGATGGTTTTTTGCCATCGTATGCTTTCCCACTATTGAGAACTTACATTAATCGAGTGTAATTTTTTGTTGAGCACTCCGCTTCAACAAAAAGCCAATGGAGAATATGATTAATGCACAAAATACAAACATCATTCTACCCCAGAGCGGATTGGGAATCAGCGTCATCACTAAAATACCCGCGCTCATACACATCACCATAGTACCCAATTTATTTCTTTGCTGGCGATCAAATTCGCCTTGTTGATTATCTGCGATAACGGGCGTTTCTAAGTTCTTAAAAAAGCGATTCGTTTCAAGTTTGTTTTTGTCTTTTGATTCATCGTAGAAAAGAGAAGTCGCACAGAAAAAACCAGCAGTAATGAAAACATGGACTGCTAGTGTAAGAATTAAATTCATATCAGTAGCTTCTCTAGTCGTAAATTCAGGGATGCCAATCCAGTTGGCAAATACTTGTGCGGTAAATATCTCTTTCATAAACCAAGACAAAAACAAGCCTAGTAATACAGTTGCCCAAGGTGCCCAACGTGGCGTCTTTTTGATGAAAACACCAACAATCAGCGGTATCAACAAAGGCACTTGAATCATAGCGGAAAGGGACATCATCAAATCAAAAAGACTAAATCCTTTTAGTGACCTGAAAAACAGGGCTATAGCAATAACCAACATGCCACTAATAGAACTTATTATCATGCTCAACCTCAACAGTTTTTTATCATTAATTTGCCTTCCTCTTTTTGCCAAGAATGGTTGATATACACTTCGCATTAGGATACCTGTATTTTTATTCAATGCAGAATCCATAGAGGACATGGACGCAGCAAAGAGACCAGCCAACAAGAGACCTACTGTGCCTACAGGCATGGTATTTCGAGTGAATACAAGGTAAATAGCATCCGCAGCTTTATTCCCCAGTTCAGGATAAGCGGAGGCGGCATCAGGATATAAAATGGCCGAAGCCCAAGGTGGGATAAACCAGATAATGCTGCCCACTCCCATCAAAGTCATTGCCAACAGTGCTGCTTTACGAGCATTAATGGAGTCTTTGGCATTTAAAAAACGAAAGGAGTCATGGAGGTTCATAATTGTAATCAGTTGCTTGGCTAGAAAGAAGACAAAAGTGCCAATCAGTAGCAAGCCGTAATTCATATTCGGTCCCATGACAAAATCGGAAGGAAAATTAGTTACCAATTCACCTGGTCCTCCTACTTCGACAAGTGCCACAATCGCACAGGCAATTGATATCACTGCAACGACTAAAGTTTGCATAAAGTCAGATGCTACCACTCCCCATGCCCCAGAAAGTACGGAAACAAACAACACGGTAATTCCTGTAATGATAATAGTCCAACTGATATCAGATTCAAAAACTGCGCTGGCAAATACACCAAGTGCATTCAACCAGATACCTGCATTGAGTAGGGTGAAAATAATTAAAGCCCAGCTAAAAAACATTTCATTTTGAGGACCGAAACGCCCCTTGATGGCCTCTGTAGGTGTATCCACCCGCATCTGTCGGAAACGGTGAGCAAAGTAGGCCCATCCACAGAAATAGGAAAAGGTATTGGCAATAAACACCAGGCACACTGCAAAGCCATCAGTAAATGCTTTGCCCGCTGCGCCAGTAAATGTCCAAGCCGAGAACTGCATCATGAAAGCAGTAGAACCGACCATCCACCAAAGCATTCGACCACCACCTCTGAAATAATCACTAGTGGATTTATTGGCCATGTTTCTGAATGTAAAACCAATTCCGATGATTAGCAGAAAGTAGCCAGTAATCACCAAGTACTCATAAATCATAGGATTACCTTCCATAGTTTATTTTTATTGTAGATGACGAACATCTGTCCAATTATTATTCTTTCTAATTAAGTCAATTAATTGTTGGTACAAGCTACCTTCTTTGAAAGTTTGATAAGGGACGAATGTTTCTCCTTTAATATCTTTTACAAATTCTCTAACTAAATACTGCCAATTTCGCTCTGTATCGCCATCAATTTTTGGCTGGTCATCGACAATAGCTTGTGGTAAGGGCAATTCTTGCCATGTTTTATCTTGTTGATTCCACAAAGACAGTGGTCCATGGCCATAGTGACCTTTTATGTAAATAGCTCCCTTCGTACCATAAAAGACTATATGGTCTTCATTAAATCTAGGGTTAAGCCCACCGTGTTTGAATAATACGGAAACTGGCTTGGTGGCAAATTGACTTTCTAACTCCGCCATCACCGTATAAGTCCATTCGACATTACTTTCTCCCCATTCAAGTGTCGGGTCGTTTAAGTCTTTAGGAATATGTTCTCTTCTCGTTTTGAAATTATGCACGCCTTTCACAATAGGTGCTTTGCCTAAGTCGTCCCGTACTGCTCCACTTATCGACAGGATTTTTTCACCGATTACGGACGTTACAATGGATATTTTATGGGTAAAATTATTGTTAAGTCGACCTCCACCAGCTTCTTTTCGATGAGACCACCCGAAGGGAATATCTCGCTCTAAGTTGAAGTGAGAGATACATTCAACTTCCAGAGGTTCACCGATTGTGCCATTTGCCACCAATTGTTTTGCGTGAATAATATGCGGCATATAACGGAAGCTAGAAGCAAATGCTGTTTTTACTCCCTTCTTTTTTGATTGTTCATATAAAGCTATTGCTGAATCTCCGCTATCTGTTAATGGCTTATCGCAAAATACATGGCATCCAAATTCGATTGCCTTTGTTATTGTTTCATAGTGCGCACCACCGGGCGTTCCGATAGAAACAATATCTGGTTGGCAATCCTTTAATGCTTGTTGCCAATTTAAACCAGCATAGGGAATACCCTTTTTTTTGGCTACTTCTTTGACGACACTTGGGGTTCTTCCTACAATACCTACTACGTTAGCACCTGCATTTCTAAACGCATCTGTATGACCTTGTCCAGCAAATCCAGTTCCCGAAATTAGTACTTTTAACTTTCTATCCATTGATTAAATTTTTGATTATTTTTTCTCTTTCTATATCGGTTTAATGGCTTAATATTAAAAATGCTAATTTACTATATTTACAGGGAGAGATCCCCATCATTGGTTGACAAATTTAATAATTGCACCAATAGACTAAACCAAATATAGAAGACAATTGTCCTAAAGAATGCTTACCTTATTTTAAAATTAATTAAAATAAAAGTTACCTTTACAAATTGGTTGACCAATTTAATTGTTGTATTCAATTTAATCAGTTTATGAGTCATCGTCTGGTGACCATATTGTCAACTATTCAATAGTGAAATTTTTAAAAACAAGTGATTATGGTTAGTTACAAAATTAAGATTTTGCTATAAAAAAGGTTTGGATTTTGTTTCTATTATAATTAAACCACAAAATGAATTTTATGAAAATAACAAAACTAATAGTTATAAGTAGTTTTTACCTATTCCTGTTTTCAACAGCACTAAATGCTACAACTTTCTTCGTTAGTTCTCAGCAAGAATTTAACAGTGCCCAGAGCAATGCTGCTAGGAATGATTCGATAGTTTGGGAAAATGGCACCTATTCCAATATCTTTATGAATATCACAAAAGATGATCTGGTTATTACTGCAGAGACTTTAGGTGGTACGGTTTTTACTGGAACATCCAGGGTCGAAATTCTAGGAGACGATATTACTTTTCGGGGGTTTCAATTTCTAGATGGGGACGTAGGAACAAGTGACGTGGTCAATATAAGAGGAAGTAATATTACTTTTACTCAAGTAAATATTCGAGCATACAGATCTTATAAATATTTGAGGGTAAGAGAATCTAGCCAGTTTGTAGATATTACCCATTGTAATTTTGAGAACAGACTAAATTTGGATGACCAGAACATCCTTTCTATTTTGGTTGACCGAACAAATCCAGGCTTTCACAAGATACAATTTTGCTCTTTTAAAAATTTTGCTGGATCAGGAAATGATTTAGGTATTGAACCGATTAGAATAGGGGTGAGTAGCCAAGCAGATTTTAATAGTCGATCTCTAGTGGAATATTGTTATTTTACGCAATGTAATGGGGACGGGGAAATTATCTCTAGCAAAGCCCGTCAGAATGTTTACCGATTTAATACCTTCGAGAATAACCCAGTATCGGAGTTAGTATTACGTCATGGTTCAGAGAATATTGTTTATGGCAATTTCTTTTTAAATAATAAAGGAGGCGTTAGAGTTCGTGAAGGACAAGACCACTATATCTACAATAATTATTTTTACGATTTGGATGATAGAGCGATTTATCTTCAAAATGAAAGTTCAGACCCTTTGGATAATATTAATATTGCCTTTAATACGATTATTGATTGTGATGAGGTTAGACTTGGAGGTGATGGTAATAATAAGCCTACGAATGTTACTTTATCGAACAATATATTTACTGACCCCAAGGATGACCTTTTCGAGGAACAAACAGGCACAGAAACTTGGATAGGTAATATTTCTTTTGGCGATCTCGGAATTCCATTACCATCAAGTGGATTGAGAATTGCTAATCCACTCTTGGAGGAAAATAGTGCAGGTTTTTTTGATTTAACCGAAAATAGTCCTGCGATTGATGCGGCACAATCTGGTTATAAATTCCTTCCACAGTTTGAAGGAATGGACGAGGTTGATACGGAAATTATGTTTGATCTATTGGGACAGAACCGACCGACATCAATAGGAGAAAGAGATTTGGGGGCTAACGAATTTCCTCATGAAATATTGATTCAACCTATTGCTACGGAGGCTAATACTGGTCCTAGTTATAATACTTCAATATTCGTTTCAACCAGTAATGTTTTAATTGCCGAAGACCTGATTCAAATTAGCCCCAATCCCGTTGCTAATCAGCTCCATGTCACTGTTAATAGCTCGGAAAATATTGACTTGAAGATAGCTGTTTTTAATATCGAAGGAAGAGTAGTAAGAACTATTACCACTCAAAATAACTTTTTTGGGGAAACTATATTATCAAAAAATATGGCCGATTTGCCTACTGGGACTTATACTATTCGAGCAACGGGTAGGGTTCAACAAGAGAATGTTGAATATGTCCAAACTATTAAATTTATAAAAATATAGGAATAGTAAAAATTGGAAATTTCAAATATTGAATACTTAGTGATTGGAGGCTATCTCTTATTAACTATTGCCGTTGGCTTCTTTTTTAAAAGTTTCTCGTCCAATACGGACGATTATTTTAAAGGAGGTTCTAAGGGAACTTGGTGGTTAGTGGGTACTAGTGCATTTATGGGTAGCTTCACAGCGTGGACTTTTACTGGTGCCGCTGGCATGGCTTATGAAGCGGGTTATTCTGTGATGTTTCTTTTTTTAGGTAGTTCGCTAGGTTATTTCATGAACTTCCTGTTTTTGGGACCTTGGTTGCGACAGATGAGAGTCACCACTTTACCAGAAGCAATTTCGCTGCGATTTGGCGAGGCGACTCGTAACTTCTACGCATTATATGAAGTACCTATGCGTATTCTTTATGCTTCGATGTCTCTATATAGCCTAGGTATTTTTTGCTCCGCTGTATTCGATTATAATATAAACTATGTAATTATTGGCTGTGGCATTGTTGTATTGTTCTATTCTGCAACGGGCGGTCGCTGGGCAGTCATGGCAACTGACTTTTTACAAGGCTTGATTCTCTTGCCGCTAACGGTCATTATCGCTTGGATTTGTCTCGACAAAATTGGCGGTGTTGGCAATCTGATTCAAGCCATAGAAACGGAGGGCTTGACAGAAGAATACAGTTTGATTAACTCAGCCGAACTTTTTGCAGGAGCCTATACTTGGGGCTGGGTAAGTGCCATTTTTGTGAAACAATTTTTGGTCTATAACTCGCTTAATGCTGCCCCTCGCTACTTTTCTGTCAAGGACGGAAAAGAAGCACGTAAGGCGGCGCTATTAGCCTGTATACTTTTGCTGCTAGGAAGTTTTATTTGGTTCTTACCGCCTATTACTGCTCGCCTTCTTTTTCATGATCAGGTCATGGCATTAGATATAAGCAAGCCCGCGGAAGCAAGTTATGCGATTGCGAGTCTCAGCCTTTTACCTGCTGGTTTAGTTGGGATGATTGTGGTCGCCATTCTCACAGCAACTATGAGTTCAATGGATACTGGCTTGAATACAAATGTTGCTATTCTAATAAAAGACATCTATCCAAAACTGTCCCATTTCTTTAACTGGAAGCCCAAGCAAGAATCAGAACTATTGCAGATAGGTCGACTTTATACGTGGTTTCTTGGGACAATGATTATTTTACTAGCCCTCTATTTTGCACAGCAAGATGGCGTAGGCATATTCGAAATTATGCTCGATGTAGGGGCATTGCTGGCAGTTCCTATTGCTATTCCTTTGTTATGGGGATTATTCTTTCGTCAAACACCTTGGTGGGCTGCTTTGCTATCGATTGGTTTTGCTTTCGTACCATCTTCCTTTTTCTTTTTTTATAAAACCATTTTTAACTTCATCGGCTATTCAAAAGAATTTATCGATGGTTTAACATGGACTTACCAAGAGAAATTATTCAGCGTATTCTTTGCAGGGACATTCGGCTTTTTTTTCTCTATTCTTTTTGCGCCAACTAAAAATTCCGAACATCGTGCAATGGTTGACCGCTTTTTCAAACTGATGAAAACACCCATCGATTTTAAAAAAGAAATTGGCGAAGGGAATGATTTAAGGCAGTTAACGGCTATTGGTCGTTTTGGTGCAGTAGTCGCTGGTTTTGTAGCATTGTTGCTACTTATCCCAAATCCTATTGAAGGCCGGATAGCAATTTTGGCCCTTGCACTAGTAATAGGTGGGATTAGTGGATTGATGATTAAAACGGGCAGGAACTAGATTTGCTAACTCCAAACTCCTGTTTTCAAAAAGTGTACGGTAGAGAAAAGTTTATTACCTATATTTGTAAATCATAAAAGCTTTTATGCTAAGAGCATGTTTAAATTTTCATGATTGAGCGAAAGTGAGCAAATTTTATTTCTTAGTGAACCGTTTACGGACGGGATGCTTTAGATAAAATTTGCCACT
>CAYMSC010000089.1:0-17038 GCA_964392805.1 uncultured Saprospiraceae bacterium | reverse complement strand
GTAAGTTACTAAAAATCAGCTAGATTAACTAGCTTTAGTTGAGGTAAAATAATAGCCTCATATTCCATCAATCCAACGGAAGTAAAAATCGGTAGAAATTGATTCCATATCGCTTCTTTAAAAGCTCCTTCATTGCCCATTTTTATGCCTCTTACCTTTTGTTGCGTCATCCAAAAAGTAATAATCATCCAAATAGTATGCGCCTGTATTTGGTACTGATTGGGTTGTATTTCCCGTTGAAAAGTACCTTTATTGGTATGTACTAGCATCCAATTACTTATTTGCTCAATCATTCTTTGGATGTACTTTTTTCGTTTAATATGGAGAACGGGGTAAGCTCTTTCCAATTCTAATAAATCCAAAAAATAAAAAGCATATTGGTTTAATAAGGCATAATAGCTAGATAATTGATTATCAAAGTCTATTAAGTGGATAAAGGATTGTTCATTCCCTAAGATTGGTTCTATTATTTGTGCTAATTCAATATCAATTTGCCGAACAATCGCTTGTTTTGTCTTAAAATGATAAGCCAAATTTCCAACACTTATCCCTGCCTCGTCAGCAATATGCTGTAAGCGTACATTCGTTAATCCTGTTTGGTTAAATCGCTCAATGGCCGCTTTAATTATTTTCTGTTTTGTCGCTTTCATTTTTTTACCTCAGTTTCAGGATTATAAGAATCTAATAAACGTTCAATCATTAAGTCGAATTCTAATCGCCCACCATCTGTTAAATAAGGTAAGATTTGACTCCATACCACCTCTTTAAAAATACGTTCTCTTTCTTCTGGAATCCCTTTATCTAAAGGTTGAGTCATCCAAAAAGTGATGATCATCCAAATTGTATGTGCAATAACTTTATAATGTGATGGTCTAATAGGTTTTTTAATTAAGCCTCGTTCTTCATTAAAATTAAACCAGTTTTCTATTTGTAAAATAATTTTATAGCTATATGTTTCTCGTTTTTTAGATAATTTTGGGTAAGCCCTTTTTAATTCCAATAAATCGATAAAATAAAAAGAATGATGGCTCAATAAATGATAGTATCTAGCTAAGTGATTATCGAAATCCATCAATGATAAAAATAGGCGGTCTTGAGCAATAAATGGCGCTATTTCTTCAGATAATTCTTGGTCAATAGCTTTCACAATTGCGGCTTTGCTATAATAATGATAGGCTAAATTTCCAACACTAATGCCTACTTTATCAGCTATTTGTTGTAATCTAACATTAACTAAACCACGTTGATTGAATAACTGTAATGCAGCAGCTAGTATTTTCGATTTTGTTTTTGACATTTATTCGGTAGCTTGTAAAGAAATACCCTTATTTAAACTGCCTTAAAAATACACTTTTTATTGAAATTATTATTATTCTTAATCAGTGAAATGATGTCTAAAATCAGTTTTATTGCCACTCCTTCTCATGCGCTCAACAAAAAAGACCTCCACACCTGCCTGCTGCGCAGTCAGGCGGTTTTGAAATTTCAAATCTTACATTAATTAGGTATCGACATCTTCCCAATCCCGTTCTCATATAGCGACCCAATATAAATATCCTTCCCAACCTGCTGCACGCTCGTATTTTCAGAAAATTTACCCGTGGGGTCTTGCAGATTATGCACAATATTTCCATCACTTCCAACTCCTAATACAAAGCCATAATGTTCTGGTTTAGGTTGAATAGCTTTGGGCATTTTAGCGACCACATTTTTCATAAAAACGCTATTCGACATCCCATCTAAATCAGCGTTTCGAGGAGAAACAATCGCTAACCAAAACAAACCATCTTCCCCTTGGGAAATACCATCAGGAAAACCGGGTAAATTGTCTATAAATATATCTGAAGTACCTGTTTTCGGTCCATTCAACCAATACCGATGGGTTCTATATTTTCCTGTTTCATTGACCAATACATAAGACTGATCGTGAGCAACAGCAATGCCGTTAGCAAAGCGCAAGTCATCCAATAATATTTTGGTAGCTTTTGTTGCAGGGGTATAACTATACAAATAACCATTGCCTTGTCCTTCCAAAATATCCAACGCATTATCATGAAAACCCCATTTGTCAGAGGCATCCGAAAAATACATAGTATTATCATCTGCTACTTCTACATCATCGACAAAAATTAGTTTTTTGCTTTTAAATTCATCTACCAACACGGTTATTTTTCCATTGGTGCGGTCAATAGATAATAAGCCTGCATCTGCATCCGCTACGATTAAATTGCCCAAAGTATCAAAATCTAAACCTAAAGGTCGTCCACCTGTATTGGCTAATACTCGTCTGGTGGCTTTGTCAAATTCGATAATGTCTCCATTGATTTGTCCACCATATATTTTTCCGTCCGCCGCTACGGCTACATCTTCACATTTGTCGCATTGTCCTTTGAATAAAACCTCTAAAGCACCTAATTTATCATTCTTTTGGTATTGCCCTGTTAATTCAGGTGCTTGTGGTGCATCCCATGTAGCAGGTTCAATTGGGCTAGGCCAAAAGACAAAATAAGCGATAATTAATGCTAATAAAACTAATAAGGTAAGGCCAATTTTTTTAAACATAATTTTTCGTTTTGTAAATAGAAAAAATAAATCCGTCCGTTTGTTTTAGTCGGCTAATTCTTAACAGTTTTGAAGTTAAGCATTGAATGGCTAAAGCCAAATATTTATGAACGGAACTATTTTTCCTCCTAAATTTATATTATTTTTCGTGAAGCTAATAAATACCTTAGATTTTATAACAATCTTGGTCAAAAACTAACAAACTAAATAGTACATTTACAAAAAATAAACAATTTTTAGCTAAATAAATCAACGAATCAATCATGCAAAAACTATATTATTCCTTTTTTGCCCTCCTTATATTATTTTCTTGTAGTACCGTAAAAAACGTTACCGCTCCCATTGCGCCACCAACGGACCAAGACTTGACGGAAGAAACAGTGGATGTCAGCACCATCAAAGGGCATATTTATTACTTAGCCTCCGATGAAATGGCTGGCAGAAATACACCTTCTCCTGAATTAAATATTGCTGCTCGATATTTGTCGACTTCTCTAATGCGTTATGGGGTCAAGCCTGTTCCAGGATTGGAAGCGTATTTTCAGCCCGTACCGATGAAAAAGATAAACCCTCCTGAAGCGGGCACCATTTCTTTCGACGGAGAACAAATGGAATACGAAAAAGATTTTATCTTATTAAAAGGAGCAGATATTGAAACGGAAGCAGAAGTCCTATTTTTAAATAGAGGGACACCTGATGATTTTGCTCAAACGGATGTTACAGGAAAAATTGTAGTTGTAATTGCTGGTTACGAAGGGCAAAATAATCCACAAGAATGGTTCTTTTCTGGCGATGAAAAACAAAAGTTGGCTAAAGAAAAAGGAGCTACCGCTTTGATTGAAATTTATAGTTCGGCTCAGCTACCTTGGAATTTTTTAGCAGGCTATTTCACCAGGCCCCAAACTATTGTAGATGATAGTAAAGGGGAATCTTTTCCCTATATTTGGTTGAATGCAGGTGATCCTAATGCAATTGCCAAACTAAAAGCTGGTAATGGTTTAAAAGCACAATTAAAAATAGAAGGTATTAAAGAAGAAGTATTAAAAACCTATAATGTCGTTGGGATGGTGGAAGGCACGGACCCTGTATTGAAGAATGAGTACATCATTTATTCTGCGCATTATGACCATGTGGGCATCGGTCGTGCCGATGCTAAAGGGGATACGATTTATAATGGTGCTAGAGATAATGCAGTAGGAAGTGTAACGGTATTATCGGCTGCGGAAAACTTAGCTAAATATCCAACTAAACGATCTGCGATTTTCATCTTTTTCACAGGAGAAGAAAAAGGACTGCTGGGGTCTGCTTATTATGCGGATAACCCTGCTATCCCACTAGATAAAGTAGTTTATTGTTTTAATAGTGATAATGGCGGTTATAATGATACCAGTCGAGCGACGATTATTGGTCTGACAAGAACGGGTGCTCAACCCTTAATAGAAAAAGCTTGTACGACTTTTGGACTGGATGCTGCGGAAGATGCTGCGCCCGAAGAAGGCTTATTTGACCGTTCCGATAATGTAAATTTTGCAAAAAAAGGCGTCCCTGCCCCTACTTTTAGCTTGGGTTTCACTGCTTTTGATGATGAAATCAATAAATATTATCACCAACCGGGCGATGAACCTGCAACTTTGGACTATGCCTATTTGACTAAATTTTTTAAGGCATATGTTTATTCTTGTCGATTGATTGGAAATACCAATACCTCCGTTTTCTGGAATGAAGGAGATAAATATTATGAGGCGGGGAAAGGGCTTTATGGGGAGATGAAAAATTAATGAATGGTTGTAGTTATGGGACGTGCATGATTCAGTAAAAAGTGTACGGTAAAGAATAAAAATTTAATGTACCTGCAACCATTTATAAAAAAATGTTACTAGTCAATATATAACGGATTAAGTAGGAAGTATTTTAGGCTTTTTTTGAACCACCAATAATAAGTGGCATCAAAATAAAAGAACCTGTATTTTCTAAATCTAAAATTGCGCACTTACTTATTCCAATCATTCATTTCATTATTAAACAAAAAAAGATGAAAAAAAATTTACTGACTTTATTAACATTTGTGTTATTATTTACTTCTTGTTCCAAGGAAAATATCGTAGCAACTGAAGAATTACCCGAAGAATTACAAATCGCTCAAAATTATTTATTTCAGACTCGTTCCGTTTTACTATTTGCTAACTTAGAAATGAACCATGAAACAAATACCATCAATGGTTTTGTTATTAATAATAAAGGTGAAATTCATAATATTTCTAACTTACAAAATGCTTATATTAATGAAGCATTAAACCTAAGTTCAGGCTATATTTCTGATTATGTAATGCGAGAAATCTTAGATAATGGAAAAAAAGATACGGAAATAGATTTATCTGTTATTGATGTAGCTAATTATATAAGAATGTCAGGCAGTCTAAAAAAATATGAAGAATTAGAAGCGAATAATCCAACGGCTACAACCTCTCGAGTTTTATTAAATTTTAGAGTAGATCAGACACACGTATCACCTGAAAGTTGCGGCCCAGGAGTTTTTGACCATGGTCCTTCTCATCACAAAGTTATCATTTCGGCTAGCGGTAAATATAACATTGACAATAATCCAACAAATAGTCTAGAATTGATGAATTGGTTAAATAATTTACAAGGTTCAACGGTAGTTGTAGATGCAAATTAAGTAAAACCAGGCTTGAAATAATTGTCTCATCAGATAACAATGTAATCTGATGAGACAATTTAATGTTTTTAGTGACACTACTGTGAAAAGTGTGGGTCAAATTTTCTACAATGTGGATGATAGTATTGCACAACTCAGAGAGTTGTGTTACAGTTGCAACGAACAGGTAACACAACTCTCTGAGTTGTGCCATTTTTGATTCACCCACACTTTTCACCGTAGTACCTTTTTAATAAAACCACGCTGCATCGACAGTATTAATATTTTCTAGTTGTTCAACTTCTTCTACAACTCGGAAACGATATTTTTTCTTTAACTTCCTATTTGGTGCTGCTCTGTCAATTTGGTTCGCCGTATAAGCAAAAGTCGAAGGTATATTTACTTTCCAAATACCTGCTTCTTTATGAAGTTTCACATGAAAAGGGATAAGGGTTGATTCTGTTAAAATATTTGAGGAAGCGATTATACGTATTGTAGCACGATTCTCCCCTTGAAAATGAACCGCACCAACTTTCATTGCTTCTTTAATTTTTTCATCTAAAGTAAAAGTCCAAAGTCCCTGTTCTATTAATTTTAAGAAAAAAGTATACCCTTTCAATTCCTCTGCTGGACTTTCTGCTTCTTGTTCCTCCTTATTTTTAAAAGCATCTAGGTAAGTGTATTTTGTATGTATCATATATTTATAGGTCACTAAAGGATAATCAGACCGCTCAATAAATTGTTTCATAGCAGCAAAATCATCTGTTTTAGCTAAGGCTAACATCTCTGAAAAATATTGAGTAGAGGCCTCGTCCATCCGCATCATTGCCGTGTCTAGGCTAAACCCGTCCATGAATTGGGAGAAAGTTTGTCGAACTTCTTCTGCTACTATATTTTCGACTAATTCTTTTTCTACAAAACTTCGGTCTACTCTATCAATAGATTTTAATACAACCATTCGACCATCTTCTGCGCCAACTAAAGGAATACCTTTAAATCCATATCTATTATCATAATCCTTGGAAATAGCACGCTCTAAATCTGATTTTGCGATTGTTTTTGGCTTAACAGGTGCTGCTGGATTTTCAAAAAACAAGACTTTTCGACCACGGTCACTCCATCTGTTTTGGTCATTTTTGGTAGGCATCGAAAATTCAATAGAGTCTTGCGTAAAAGCGACTACTTTATATACTTTTTCAAACCCTTCTTCTTTCATAGAATAATAATCGTCCGTTGAAGGATTACCTATTTTTTCTTGGATTGCCGTAATATTATTGTCGAAATTAGAAGCTTGGCTATACCCATTAAACATAGTGCCTATTTTTCCAAAAATCATAAAAGCGGCTAATAAAATAGGCCCCGCAAAAGCATACCAAGGCATTCCTTTTTTACCATACAATGTATTCAAAACCTTAATCCCTTCGGGTGACATCTTGTAGTGGTCGCCATCTTTTTTCAAAGTCCAAGATTTTGAAAATGGGAAAATTGGAATAAACATAACATGAGCAACTCTAACGGTATATTGAATTTTATTACCGATGCCTGGATTTAATTGAGCTGGTAATTCTGTTTGCTGTAAAGTTCTGATTGGGAAAGAATAATGTCCGAATATCATAATAGGTATATTTTTAAGTGAATAATTTTAATTTTCACTTACCTATTTCCAATCGGTTGAAATAGTTACCCAATTTTTTTTTAAAAACGGAAAAATTATTTCTTTCCTGCCTAAATAAAAACAGCCCGTTCCTTGAATGATTCAAGGAACGAGCTGCCTTAAAGTTACCAACACTTTCCACATTCGAGGTGTGGATAACTTTTATTTATGCTTTATTCTTCAGAATTAAGAAATTTTTTCTCGTTCTACAACAATTCCTCTATCTTGAAAAATTCGCTTAATTCTCAAAATTAGTTCAGTAGGTTTGAAAGGTTTAGTCACAAAATCATTTGCCCCTAATTTGAATCCTTCTAATATCACTTCATCCGCATGGTCTAAGTCGGTAATCATAATAATCGGAACATCACTCTTTTGGACATTCCTCACTTCATTAATCAATTCAAGCACATCCGTTTCAGGAAGCACTAAATCGGTTACAATAAACCCCGGTTGGTCTTCTGCTATTCGTTCAAGGGCTTCTTTTCCATTTTTGGCTCGACTAACCTTAAATCCCGCTTTTCTCATTCTAAATTCTATAGCGGTTAGCATTATCTCTTCATGTTCGCAAATCAATATTGTCATAAAAGTAGAATCACTTTATAAGAGGCTACCTTCAGAAGCTATAAAAGGTTCTTTTAGGAAAATTTCCTTTTAGAATTATTGTTTATAGATTCTTTAATCGGTTTTGGCTATTTACACCTCTTGCTTTCAAAGATTGTTAGTTGCTAAGTAATTAGCAGCTAACAGTATATGTATCATTGACAAAGATATAACAAAAAAAGGAAAGGTTTAATGCACGATAAATTTATATCACATTAAAAATAAGAATAATATGTATTGAGAGAAAAAATCGGCAAAGAAGGAGCCTATTTTTGAACTTAAAATTGGGCGTTGTAGTAAAAGTAACTGTGCTAATAATTACTGAAGATTCTAGCTACTATGATAATAGCTATTCTAAAAATTTTCGTCAAGAAAGATTTGTCAGTTTTTAAGAATCTGACAAATCTCGCCTTTTAGAATTAGGGTAACTTTCTTATTAAATCGCAGTTTCCACCGTCTTCAATTCTTCCAAGACTTTAGGGTATAAATCTAATAATGTAGCCAATAAAGCAGGAATAGCATCTGTTCCTTCTCCAACTTTTGCTATATCTTCTATTTGTTGATTTGCGGCAGTCATTGAAGGATTTCCTACAAAGGATAAGGTGGACTTCATCTTATGACTGACTTCTCTAAGTTCTTTCCAGTTGCCTTCTTCATTCAAAGCCTGCATCTTGTCCATTTCTTCTGGAATTTCTTCGAGTAACATTTCTATCATCGTTTGCTTCATGTCCTCATCTCCATCGGACATTAAATCTAGATAATCTAAATTAATAAATTGAAAATTGCTGCTCATGTTAATAGTCTTTTTTGAGAATTAAAAAACAAATGATTCTATATGATTTTATTTTGGTGGCCATAGTTCAAATATCTGAAAGGCATTTTTTTACAAAACACCCCGCTTATTCTATCTATTTATTCCTTCATCACCACTATGAAGTTGTTTAACAACTTCTATGCTAAAACTTTATATTTGAAGGTATATTCCGTTATTTTTTTAAATAATTCTTTTGGCTCAAATGGTTTAAGAATACAATCATCCATTCCGTAGTCTCTAAATTTTTCATTTTTAGCCACATGAGCATGCGCCGTCATTGCTAAAATAGGAATTTCTGCTTTTTGAGGCGGCATCTTATGCCGGATATGTGCCGTCGCTTCATAGCCATTCATATTCGGCATTTGAATATCCATCAATATTATATCAAAATCTTTTTCTGCTAAAATATTAACCGCTTCTCTTCCGTCATTTGCAACGGTTATCTCAATGGCTAACCAGTGTTTTTCCAAAGATTTGACCGCCACTAATTGGTTCATTTTATGGTCTTCTACTAATAAAACTCGAATCGCTCCCTTATCTAATGTAGCCGTAGATTTTGCTTGGATTGGTTCGGGGAATACCTCTTCTCCAATTTCAAAGAGTAAATCAAAATAAAATTCAGACCCTTTGCCCACTTCACTTGTAACGCCAATTTTTCCACCTTGTTGTTCTATTAAATTCTTCGCTATTGGCAATCCTAAGCCTTTGCCTTCTTGCTCTATCCCTTGTTCTCTAATCAATGTGAAGGTTTCAAAAATAGCATCAATCTTGTCTGATGGAATACCAATGCCTGTATCTTTTATAGTAAATTTTAAATGAACAAAATCATTACTTTCATTCAAGTTTTCAATATTTATGGTAATCCCTCCTTCTTCTGTAAATTTTATTCCATTTAGGGCCAAATTGTATAAAATTTGGTTAAGTCGTTGTTTGTCTCCGTGAATAATTCTTGGAACGCCTTCTTTTATTTGTAATAATAACTGTAGGTTTTTTTCGCCTGCTTTAAATTGGATTACATTCAATAAACTATGCAATAATTCATATAGGTCAAAAAATTTATAATCAAACTTTAATTGACTGTTTTGAATTTCTGAAATTGCTAAAATATCATTCACCACTCCTAATAAAAGCTCCGATGATTGTTGAATCGTCTGCACATAATCGCGTTGTTCCGTCGATAATTTTGTTTGCATCACCAAATTACTCATTCCCCAAATTGCATTCATCGGTGTCCGCATTTCATGACTAATATTTGCGATGAACTGCTCTTTCATCTTTGCCGATTGTCTGGCTATATCTCTAGCTTTTCTTAAATCATTCGCTTTCTGTTGTTCCGTTATGTCTCGTAATACTCCCGAATACCCCTTAAATTCGGGGGTATTAATCATTTTCGCTGAAATTAAACATTGTCGTGTTTTACCATTCTTTTGTTCTATTCCTATAGGAAAATCAGAGACCGATTCATTGGCAACCAAGGTGTATAGAAATTCTCTTTTTTTCTCTTTCGTTTGGAACAAATCATGTACTTCTATTTCCAATAATTCTTCTTCAGAAAACGCGAATAATTCAAAGGTTGCTTGATTAAAATCTACTAAACGTCCTTCTAAATTACAAACATAAATTGCATCTTTTGAATTATTAAAAATATCTTGATATAGCTGTTGACTATTCAGCTTTACTCTATTCGTTTTTTCTGATAACGAAGTCTGAAATCGCTGATTCCGTTCTACTGCAAATCGAATATTAGGATAAATGCTGCTAACCTCTAATAATTCCTTTAATAAAAAATCTTGTGCTCCAGCTTTTATACACGACACCCCAAGGTGTTCATTTTCTTTTTCTGCTAATACAATGATAAGTTTATCAGGAAATTCAGCCAGCAATTTTTGTAGCCCTTCTAATTTTTTTCCATCAGGTAGATTGATACTCAATAAGATGGTAGAAAATTCAGGGTATTCTCTTAGAAAAAAAATGGCTTGATTAATGGATTGGCAGGCAGATAAATGATTTCGCAATACCCCCGATTGAGCCAAGTTGTTTTTGACTAAATTAATATCCGACTTATTATCTTCAATTAATAAGATAAATGGGCTTATAAATTGACTCCGTTCGATAACTGGCATTGCTATTTTTGCTTGAGACATGGCAAAAAATGAGGGAACTAATTCTTGCCATTTCTAATGATAAAATTGTGGGAGAAGTCTACTGTGGAAGGAAAACAATACCTGTTATAATATATAGTGTATGCTCTCCATTTTATCTCATTTTTTTATGGAGAAAAAATAAATAATGACCATATATGAGGTTATTATTTTTCTCCTGCTGCACCTATTTTATAGAAAAAAACACTAGTGATTTAGCACTTCTATTGTAGATTTTTATAAAAAAATAAAGCAAAAAATATGCCATTGTCTACCCAACAACTATAGGGAAGTATGTCATAATTCTATTATGGTTACAGGGTAAACGAAAAGTTATTTTACTAATATGTAAAACGTTAATGGCCAGTATTTTTTGACTTTTTTAGCATGTCAGATAAAAAAGTGATAATAATCCGTTGGGAAAATAAATCCGTTGGGCAGAAAATGTTCCCAACGGATTTGTTTCCCAGCGGATTATTAGAAATTAAGCTTACATTATTATTTTAGCAAATATCAATTTATTATCTGATTACCTATTAGACAATCACATTGAAAACTGATAATCAAAAGAGGTCAGAAGTCAGATTTCAAAAATGCAAATTTGTACACGAATGAATCGTACACGGATATTTAACTAGATAATTAAGGGAGTTTAATATCAAATGGGCGGAGACTAATAATTTATTGGAAGGTGTTGAAGCTTTAGCTTTAAACAAAGAAATGGAAGAATGAATTTAAACTGCTTGTAAAACTTCCAAAATTTTCACCATTGCTAAAGTGTCTAATTCACAATATTTTAATAAATTTTCAAAGGTCGCTGCTTGGGTCTTTTCGTCCATTCTACCATCGGTCGCATGGTGCCATTTGATAGTAGCAATCATCCCATTTTGTATAACTAAATCATTATAACTGATGCTTGGAGCCAACACAGGTAGTACACTTTTCAAAGACGTTTTTCCTTTAAAATCTGGATGTTGATAATGGCCTTTTTGAAACGGAACTCGCAAATCATACAAGCGTTCATTGACTGATTCTAAAAATGGTCGATAAGCAGGAAATAAATTCCCCATTTCTGTATTTCTACCTTTTTCAAAACTTTTATTCCAAACGATTATGGAGCCGCTATCTCCTATTTGAGTCTGCATATGTTTAATTAAATGCGCTACAGACGCTGTTTTACTCCTCAATAAATACTCGTGATGTACTAATGCCCCCCCCAGTTTTTCTTGCACATGAAGCGAATATTGAAAAACCATTTGCTGGTAAGTTTTATAGCCTTCTTGTGGAGGTACGACAAAAGAAAAACTCTCATAATCCAAATAATATAATGGATAAACTAGTTTTTTTATCGCTTTTCTAATGCTTCCTCTTTTTAAAACAATTTCATCTTCTTGCGCAATAGTCACCTGCTGCCGTTGTTTGGTTGATAGTTTAAAATCCGCAGGTACATCTTGAATATCTATGATGTTTTGTGCTATTAATTTTTTGACTTTTGACTTACTAATTCTTGCTATATTGAAAATGGAATAGTTAGGTAAATCAGGATATTCCATCTGCACAAATGGGCATTTCTGCTTTTTGCTGCAGCCCACAGTAATGCGTTTTTTAGGAGCTTTTCCATTTATCCACGCCAATGCTTTAGGAGCGGTCGCTCTGGTTTCTTCCATTAATATCCCTACCTCTTTTGTTATATCCTCTATTACCATTAGGTTACTATGGTCCACCTCTTTACTTGTAATATACTTCTTGCTAACATGTATTAAATAAGTCGCACTGATGGTATAGCCGCTATCCTCAAAAACCATTCTTTGGAAAGCCAAGTCATGGTAATGCTCTTTTTTTACTCTAGTAGCTGCTTTGACCTCAAACAAGGCTAATGTATTGGTATCTGGTTGGTGAACCGCTATATCAGAAATCGCTAACATATTGCCACTTTGGGCTTTTAATTGAAATTCCACATCCGCTGGATTAATCGTCCATCCTTCAATAACACAACCACCCATAAACCATTGCTGAGCAAAATCATCGATTAAATTTCCTTGGTCTAATTTATATTGTCGGTCCAAACCTACTGGGGGCAACGCAGAAGGTTTGTTTTTTCTTAGCCATAATTCTTCTGGACAATCTAAGTACTGTATGTAATCAGTCTTAGATAATGTCTGTTTCTTATTTTTCATATTCGTTTTTATTTATGTTCTAACTAACTCTAGATGGGATAAAAAAGTGATTTTAAAAAGAGGTCAGAAGTCAGATTTCAAAACCATAAAATATTGATAATCGATTATTTAAACCTGATTTATCTGACTCCTGACAGTCCCGATGAAAAATCGGGACGGTCTGACTTCTGACTTCTGACTTCTGACTTCTGACTTCTAAATTAATTTTCACAAATTTATCCCGTTGCTAGTATAACGCTTAAACCAATGGCATAATATAGGACATCACTAAGGCTTGAATTCCACCAGTAACACCAACGACAATTAATAGTGCTGACCACGTTTGTAAGGTCTCTTTTTGGGTCATTCCACTCAATTTTCCAACAATCCAAAAGCCACTATCGTTCATCCATGAACCGATTAATGCACCATAACCAATAGCTAAAAATAGATAGATAGGATGGTAGGGTAAAGTTGTCGTGCTAATAATCGCAGACATGATACCAGCAGTCGTAATAATGGCTACGGTACTTGACCCTTGAGCAAACTTAATCACCGCTGCCATTAACCATGCAATGATGATTAAATTGATACTAAACCCATTCGCTGATAAGTCTTTAATCATTAGACCAATTCCAGAACCTCGAATCATTGCTCCAAATGCACCACCTGCGGAAGTAATCAAAATGATTAATCCTGCAATTTCTAAGGGCTTCTCCATTTGCGCCCCTAAATCTTTCAAATCCAATCTTTTATGTTTTGCCCACAAATATAAGGAAACTAATAAACCCAAAAACATAGCAATATTCTTATTTCCTAAAAATTGAACGAACTGGATAAAACTATCGTTTCGGTCTGCATGAAATATATTCACCAAAGACGCAGCAATAATTAATATTAAAGGCAAGAAAATTGGTAAGATAGATAAACCAAAAGAAGGCAATCTCTTCTCTGATGCTTCTTGTTGGTCTTCCATAAAATCTGGAGGAGCTATTGTCAATTTAGCATTTTGTCTTTGACTGTATTTATACCCCATAAAAGCAGGCAATACTCCCGAAAGAATACCAAATCCTATGACAAAACCAATATCTAACTTTAAATCTTCTGTCATCAGTAATGGCCCTGGGGTGGGTGGCACTACAGAATGAGTGATGATTGCTCCACAAGCAATTGCCATTACGAATAGGGTGAAATTTTTTCCTGTTTTTCGAGCCAAAACGATGGCTAATGGAACTAACAAAAAGAAGACCGTATCAAAAAATACAGGAATGGATAATATAAACGCTGCTGCTAAAAGGGCTATGCCTGCTCGTACTTCTCCAAAAAATTGAATCAACTGATTGACAATTCGCTCTGCAGCCCCACTCTCCGTTAGGGCGATTCCCAATATAGAGGCTATTGCGATGACAAAAGAAATTTTTCCTGCCGTCCCCCCAAATTCTTTCATGGTATTTTCAACCGCAAATACCCAAGCATTAACGCCTTCTGGCACTTCTTGCCCCAATATTCCTACTAAAATAGCACTCAACAGAAGCGCAATAAAAGCGTGTAATCGAAAACCGACTATTAATAAGACAACAGATAAAGTGCCTATTAACAAGACGATTAAAGGCCAGTAGGAAATAGTTAATTCCATCGTTCTGTTTTAGTTTTTGTATTTAAGCTCTTAACAGAGCTTTGAATCCAATCCCGATGCAAATCGGAATCGATATTTTGAAATGTCGATATTTTTCAAATTTCAACCTCAATCTCAACTTCAATTCCCGCCGAAGGTGGTTTAAAACAATTTTTAATCTAATTATCTAAAATAGGGCGTCAGATTGAAAATTGATATTATTTATTTTAATGATGTATGTAGGAATCCGTTGGGAAGCTAATCCGTTGGGAATACTTTTTTGCCCAACGGATTAGCTTCCCAACGGATAATTATCACTTATTTATCTGACCATCTAAATTTCATTAATAGACCTAAAGCTAAGGAAATATGTATAAATTAAAATTAAAATAAGTAGGAAAACGAAAAAAGTATCTTTATGCTTTAAATAGGATTCCTAAAAATTTCCAGTAAATTCGCTTTGTTTTTAATTGAATTTTCCGATTAACTGGTGACAATAATAAATTTATTGCTGCTAATCTATTAAAACCACCTACAATTGATTCCCAAAAATTCTAACAATTCTAAAACAAATGTCAAAGGCTTTGCAGATGCACAAGTTATTAGGGCAATTCAAGATGATGCTACTGGCAATCCATTAGCGATAAAATGGTTTTTTGAAGAGGTGAAGCATTATTCCTTAGGTGTTTGGCGAAAAAAATATCGAAATATCTCGGAGGAAACTTGGGAAGATATTTTTACAGATTCTTCGATTAAATTAATTACCCGAGTTAAAAAAGGATTGACGCTGAAAGAAGGAACTCGACTAAAAAGTTATTTTACAACAGTCGTAGAATATGGTGTATTGGACCATTTTGCCAAAAGCAAAAAAGAAAAAACACTTCCAATACTTCCCAATCAACGCCTAAATAGCTCCAATGATACTTATGCTTTTGAAGAAGCGCAAATAGCAACACTCATCAAAGAAAAATTACAAGAAATAACTGAAAATACGGAGCAAGTAAAGGTTATTTTGTTATTCGCGAAAGGCTATAGATATAAAGAAATTGTTGAAAAAACGACCTATAAAAGTGAAGGTGCTTGTCGAAACGCCTATTTGAAAGGAAAAAAGAAAATCGTTAGTTATATACTGCAATATCCTGAAGAAGGGCTTGCTTTGCGAAGGATGTTGATGCGGGCCAATAAGTAACAATATGGTCTCCAAACGATGAATAGTGATTAATTAAAATAAGACTTTATTATGACGTATTTTGAAAAAATAGAAGCGTATTTAAGTGGAGAAATGGCAGAAGTGGAGCAATCTATTTTTGAGCAAGCATTGGAAGAAAATACCCGCTTGCAAAAAGAATACGAAGCTTATAGAACGGCCCAGTCTTTATTTAACTTTTCGGGAAAGACACTTTCTGAAAAAGAAATTTTAAGCACTAACGCCACCGAAACTGCTGAAAATTTAATCAATTTCACTGCACAACATCTTTCCGAACAAGAAATTTTAGAAACGCCCAAAGCGGTAGCCAATAAGCCACAAGCAATTATAAGTACCTTAAATACTCGAAGAAATAGATTAGAATGGTTAGTCGCCGCTTCTATGCTATTTGTACTCAGCATGATAGGCGCACGTTTTTATAGTCAATCAAATAGGACTACAAATTCACCAACGAATATTGTAGCAGAGAAACCTTCAGCCCCTAAAGTCGAAAAGGCAATCGAAACTACTAAAAATAATCCTACTCCCGTTATCATAGCACCAATAGCTACAATAGTTAAGGAAACGTCTATTCCTAAGCCTGCTTCTAAATATGAACCTGCAAAAGTTCGGATTACTCCTAAAGTTAAACCCGTTGTGGCACAAAAAAATATAGTAGCAGTAGCTAAAATAGCTGCAAAAGAAACACCTTCGGTTAGTCCCAAACCCATAGCTGCCTTATTGACTACCGCAGAAAAAATAGTTACTGGGAAAGTTATTAAGCAAGGAGAAGCCGTAGTTTATAAAGCAGAGGAATCCATTACGCTAAAGCCAGGATTTCATGCTAAAGCAGGTGCCGATTTTATTGCCACTTCTGGTGCTAACAAAGAAATAATTACGGACTTAATGAAAGCAGAGGTTATTGACCAGCAGCAAACGGTAGTTTATAGTGCCTCCAATACGATTACTTTAAAACCAGGATTTCATGCTAAAGCAGGGAGTGCATTTGTTGCCCAAACATCCAATTCAGCTAAATCTGTATCTACTAATACCGTTATTTCTGATAACGAATCGGTTATCGTCAAAGCTGATAATGGCATTACTTTAAAAGCTGGCTTTCATGCTAAGGCAGGAGCAAATTTTGTGGCTAAAGTAAAAAAATAAGCCGCTTTTCTAACCAACCAATCTTTTAAAATTCATCTTATTCATGTACAAATAGTAAGATGTAAATAATAAAACTGCTCCTACTAATTGTAACGTTATACTATCTCCAAGGGCTTGGTGGGCTAAAATCGCCAATAATAAATCAAAGGCTAAGCCAGAATAAACCCAATGTTTTAGAAAAGAAGTCCGAGGTATTAGCAATCCAATAACAGCTAATACTTTTAATGGGCCCAGTAATTGAGGTAGGTAATCTGGATAACCAAACCCTCGCCACATTTCCAAATATTGTTCCCCACCAGTCAATGCCATATATGCAGAAAAAGAAAATAATAGGGCGACTAAAGCAGTAGTCAGCCAGTAAAGTATTTTTGAAATATTCATATTTAGGTGATTAAGTAAGTAAGAGGTCAGATTTAAGACCGATAAATCTGTCAGAAGTCAGACGTATCAAAACGTTGACAAACAGCAAATTATGTCAAATTTTATTAAA
>CAYMSC010000088.1:10362-17092 GCA_964392805.1 uncultured Saprospiraceae bacterium | reverse complement strand
GAACCAAAATAAGCTCGTCCAGATGACCAACTTATTATTTCGTCGTTACTAAGTCCATAAAGTTGACTATCAATTACCCAATTTTATCTCCTTTTTTAAGTCGACCCTCCTTTTATATGAAACAAATTAATTCCATACCTCGAATATAAAATAAACCTTACATTCCAGATGTTGTTATAAATCAAAAAGGACTTTGACATTTTTGAGTTTGAAGTCATATAATTAGAAAATAGTGCTAGAAAATGGTGCTCAAACTAAAAACTTGAACTGTACTTTGCCAAATTTAATTCCTTAAAAACTGATGATATGTATTTTACAGAAGAGCATAATTTATTTAGAGAAGGTTTTCGTAGTTTTCTACAGCAAGAAGTGGTTCCTCATATAGAAAAGTGGGAAAAGACAGGCACAATAGACCGTTTTATTTGGGAAAAATTTGGTGAAATGGGCTACTTTGGTATCAACCAACCAGAAGCCTATGGAGGATTAGATTTAGACTTGTTTTATACGGTCATTTTTTTAGAAGAACTTCAGCGTATTCATTCTGGTGGATTTGCCGCAGCGATGTGGGCACATGCTTATTTAGCCATGACCCATTTAAAGGCAGAAGGAACACCTGCTCTAAAAGAAAAATACCTACCTCAAAGTATTGAAGGAAAACTGATTGGTTGTTTGTGTATCACTGAACCATTTGCGGGTTCTGATGTCGCAGGAATGCGTACTACGGCGGTAAAAAAAGGAGACAAATATATTATCAATGGCTCAAAAACCTTTATCACCAATGGGGTGTATAGTGATTATTTAATAGTAGTGGCAAAAACGAATCCCGAAGCTAAACACAAGGGAATGTCTATTTTTTTGGTAGATAGAGATACACCAGGCGTTAGCGCAAGCAAATTAGATAAGCTAGGTTGGAGAGCATCGGATACAGGAGAAATTTCTTTTGATGAGGTGGAAATTCCAGCAAGCAATTTGATGGGAGAGGAGGGTAGAGGTTTTCCCTATGTGATGCAGCATTTTGCTTTAGAGCGATTGATTATGGGTATTAATGCTCATGCTCGGGCAGAATATGCGATTGAATATGCCATTAAATATATGGCTGAACGGACTGCTTTTGGTAAAAAATTGGAAAAATTTCAAGTACTCAGACATAAGATAGCAGAAATGAGTAGTAAAGTAGAAATCAATAAAACCTTTAACTATGTAACTGCGAAACGATTGAATGATGGAGAATATGTAGTGAAGGAAGCGAGTATGTCAAAGCTAGAATCTACTAAAATGGCGGATGAAGTGGTTTAC
This sequence comes from uncultured Saprospiraceae bacterium, assembly GCA_964392805.1. Taxonomy (GTDB): domain Bacteria; phylum Bacteroidota; class Bacteroidia; order Chitinophagales; family Saprospiraceae; genus JAFMDF01. Next base: position 15,796 of record CAYMSC010000088.1, on the reverse strand, counting down.
GACTGTTTACAAATTCTTGGTGGTTATGGCTATATGGAAGAATACCCAATGGCTAGATTGTTGAGAGATAGTCGACTTGGACCTATTGGTGGTGGTACTTCTCAAATATTATGTGAAATAATTGCCAAAATGATTTTAGATAATAAGGTTTATCAAGAAGCAACGTAATTTTTTAATAATGAAAATAATCGAATGCCCAAGGGATGCCATGCAAGGACTGCATGATTTTATTCCTACTACCGAAAAAGCTCGTTATCTAAATGCGCTATTACAAGTTGGATTTGATTCACTAGACTTTGGGAGTTTTGTCTCTCCCAAAGCGATTCCACAAATGCGAGATACAGCGGATGTCTTGGCGCAATTAGACCTCGATGATACCAGGACCAAATTATTGGCAATTGTTGCGAATAAAAGAGGGGCATTAATTGCGGCTAGTTTTCCAGAAATATCGGTTTTGGGCTATCCTTTTTCTATTTCAGAAACCTTCCAATTAAGAAATACCAACGCCACAATTGAAGAATCTTTAGACAGAGTAAAAGTCATCCAAGAAATTTGTACCCAAAACGATAAAACCCTACTCATCTATATTTCAATGGGGTTTGGAAATCCTTATGGAGACTATTGGAATGTAGAAATTGTCCAAAAATGGGTCGAGCAATTAGCTAAATTAGATATTACCATCTTTCAACTCTCCGATACGATTGGCGTGGCAGAACCCGCAAATATTCAATACCTATTTAAAGACTTAATCCCTGCGAATCCGACTATCGAAATTGGCGCGCATTTTCATACCACTCCTACTACTTGGGAAGAAAAAGTAGCTGCTGCCTATGAAAGTGGCTGCAAAAGATTTGACGGCACTATTCGAGGGTTTGGCGGTTGTCCCATGGCACAGAATAAATTAGTTGGGAATATGCCTTCCGAAAATTTAATCGCTTTTGCTAAAGAAAAAAACATTCCTACGGGTTTGGACTTAGATAAATATTTTGTGGCGATGAAAATTGCGAATCAAATCTTACCGGGTATTTAAAATATTATTCTTTATTGGTTATCCCAATGGAGTTATTCGGAAAGCAATGCTAATGGAATCAAAAATGCGCAGCATATTTCTTGCCCCGTTTTGGTCATCAATAATACGGCAGACCTTGCTTTTACGCCTAGTCATGCCCAAAGATTATATGATGCGGTAGCTTCCGCTGATAAGGAGAAAGTAGATATTCAAGGAGCAGACCATTATTATATGAAACGAAGGGATTTATTGCCTAAAGCGGTTAATACTATAAGTGACTGGTTGAAAGTCCGCAGCTTGTAATCCTTTACATTCGCATTAATAAAATTTTATGTCCTTAAAAAATAAATTACAAAAAGGAAATTGTATCCTCGCCCCTGGCATATTCGATGGACTGTCCGCACGAGTGGCGGATGCTATGGGCTTTTCTGCTTTATATATGACGGGGTAAACATAAAGAATGATATTAAATTTTTACCTGACGCTCAATACATCACTCGACTATTTGAATATCAGCATAAACTAAATCCTTATTAACCTTTGGAGGCAACGTTCCCAAATGACCAATTTTTAATTCCGCCATACTTCGACCCGCTTTTGCTCGATTTATCAACGAGTGTCCATCTAAGTATGCCGTTAGATAACCAGACCAAAAAGCATCTCCTGCACCCGTTGTATCTTTTACGGTAACTTTTCGAGCAGGCAAAAATTGAGTTTCTTGATTATTTCCAACCCAGCAGCCATCTCCTCCAAACGTCAAACATACTTCTTTAGCGCCTAATGATAATAAGTGGGTGATAGCTTTTTGAGGATTGTCTAAAGGATGTTCATAAAGCCTTTCCCAATCGACTTCACTCATTTTGATAATTGCACCTAATTGACAATAATCAGCAACCACTTTTTGAGCCTCAATTCTATTGGGCCATATTTTTGACGCATAATTAGCATCAATACTTATTTGACAACCCAAGGTAGCTGCTTTTTGCGCGCCTTCTAAAATGGTTGATTGAGCGGGTTGTTGACTAAGGGCAAAACAAGTAGTATGAAAAATGGAAACTTTTTTAAGTATTTCTTCCTTTAATTGAATAGGAGTGATTTGACAATCTGCGCCACGATAAGCTTCAAAATTGGCAACAGATTTAGAACGAGTGACGAGAATTAGGGTAGTAGGGACCATTACTTGATTTAAATCAGTACAATCAATAGGCAATGTCTGTACATAATCCAGTAAGAATTGGCCCAAATCATCTTTTCCTACGGAAGCAACTAATTTAGTTCGATTACCTAATCGAGCCATATTCATACATAGGTTAGCAGGACTTCCACCGGGATGTCTTTGGAAAGTAGAAATTTCGGAAAGAGAATCAGCAAAACTTGCACTCATTAGGTCAATAAGCAGTTCGCCAACCGATAGTATATCGAAAGGTCTGTTTCTGGTCAAGATTTATTTTTATCGTGTTCCTAACCTGGCAGAGCCAAAACCATAGAAGTTAGAAGTCAGACCATCCATTTCATGGATTGTCAGAAGTCAGATTTGGAACACGTCCTAAGTCTGACCTCTGACAGAAAATTTCAATTTTCGGTCTGACTTCTGACCTCTTAGCTATCAACTCTTTAAAGGTAACTCTTGCCAAGTTTGCGCAGAAAATAATTTCTAAGGAACTAATTATCTGAATACTCGAATAAGCTGCTAAATTAGCAATTCTTTTGGAAAATACTTTTTTCTAATTAAAATTTATAGGATATGATTATAGCCATTGACGTGCATTATAAAGAAAATATAGCGAAAACAGTAAGCATCGAATTTGATAATTGGTTGGATGCTGAACCCACAGCTACCCATATTATCAAAATACCAGTAGTTGCCAAATATGTGCCAGGACAGTTTTATAAAAGAGAGTTGCCATGTATTTTAGAGATTTTGAAACAGAGTGATTTGTCAAAGGTCAGTGCTATCATTGTAGACGGTTATGTGGTTTTGGATGATGAAGGAGGGAAAGGATTAGGAGGCTATTTATATGATGCCTTAAATCAAAAAATCCCTATAATTGGCGTAGCCAAGCGGTCTTTTCATACTTTAGACAAAAAGGTTATTTCTGTTAAAAGAGGGGAAAGTAAAAATCCTTTATTTGTCACAGTATTAGGTGGAGATTTGGTGGGTTATGCAGAAAAGGTAGCCAAAATGGACGGGACATTTAGAATGCCTACTTTGTTAAAAATATTAGATATGGAGACAAAGAAGGATTAACTTTCAATTCCTTGTTCTTTGCTTTCCGCTCTTTGCTCCACAAGCACTATTTTTTTAAATTAAAAACCTAAAAGCCACTTTTTGCATTTACAGTTATGTATTATTGCAATATTCTTTCAGAAAACACACATTTGGTTAAACAGATAGACATAAAATCATTTTTTGAATTGTCTGAAGAGCTTCCGCTCTTTGATGTTCGTACTCCTGCGGAATTTACGCAAGGACATATTCCTCAAGCTTATAATTTAGCTCTTTTTTCAAACGAAGAAAGAGCAGTAGTTGGCACTATTTACAAACAAGATAGTCCTAAAGCGGCTATGTTAAAAGGCTTAGAATTTGTTGGACCAAAAATGCGCCCCTTAATCGAAGAAGTAGCGACTAAAATTTCCAGCAAATCGCTTGCCGTTCATTGTTGGAGAGGGGGAAAACGGAGTAGTAGCGTCGGATGGTTATTAGGAATGGGAGGCTTTGAGGTGTCTACGATTACAGGCGGTTATAAAGCGTATAGAACTCATGTTCTACAACAGTTTCATGACCTAGATTTGAAATTGATTGTTTTGGGCGGGAAAACAGGTGCAGGTAAAACGAAAATACTAAAATCCTTAGCGGAAAAAGGAGAACAAATTATTAATTTAGAAGCATTAGCACATCATAAAGGTTCTGCTTTTGGATTTATTGGAGAAGCTCCGTCACCGACTGTTGAGCAATTTGAAAATAACCTTTTTGCAGCTTTAAATCAATTAGATTTATCGAAGAGAATTTGGGTAGAAAATGAAAGTAGAAGAATTGGAAAGGTACTGATTCCTCAAGGTTTTTGGAATCAAATGAGACTAGCAACTTTAATCAATATCGAGTTGCCTTTTGATGTTCGTTTAGTAGTTTCTGTGGAGAATTATACGACTAAAGATACCAGTCAACTACAAAAAGCATTTTATAATATTAGAAAGAGATTAGGTGGGCAAAATTTACAGTCTGCGATGAATTATTTGGACGAAGGGAATTTAAGTGCAGCGGCTAGTATCGCGCTAAAATATTACGATAAACAGTATCAATATATGCTGGAAAAAAATGATGCACCTAATATCAAATATTTAGCGTTTGAACAGGATGAGCCAAAAAAAACAGCGGATTATTTGATGGATTTTGTGAATCAAAATAAATTATAGTGGTAAAAGAATTTAAATTAACGCAATATTCACACGGTGCTGGATGTGGTTGTAAAATAGCCCCAAAAGTATTAGATACTATTTTAAAAAAGCAAATTGCTGTTCCTCCTTTTCCTAATTTACTCGTAGGAAATGAAGAAAGAGACGATGCTGCGGTAGTCGATTTAGGAGATGGAACTGGAATAGTGAGTACGACTGATTTTTTTATGCCCATCGTAGATGATGCAACAGATTTTGGACGGATCGCTTCAGTGAACGCCATCAGTGACATCTATGCAATGGGTGGGAAACCATTGGTTGCAATTGCTATTTTGGGTTGGCCCATTAATGAAATTCCTGCGGAAGTTGCCAATAGGGTAATTGAAGGAAGTAGAAAAGCCTGTTTAGAGGCAGGAATTGCTTTGGCAGGAGGACATAGCATCGACAGTCCAGAGCCTATTTTTGGATTGGCAGTAACAGGTAGAGTGCCTTTAAAAAATCTTAAAAAGAATGGCGGGGCAACAGTCTCTTGTCAATTATTTTTAACCAAACCATTGGGCGTTGGGATATTATCGACTTCCCAAAAGAAAAATAAATTAAGACCAGCAGATAAATTTATTGCTAGAGATAGTATGATTCAGTTGAATAAAGTAGGCGAAGTTTTTGCTACCTTACCCTATATTAAGGCGATGACGGATGTAACAGGCTTTGGATTGCTAGGACATTTATCAGAAATGTGTGAAGCAAGTAATTTATCCGCCAAAATTAATTTTGATAAAGTACCTTTGTTGGGAAAATCTGTGATTGATTATTACTTGTCGGAAGGTTGTGTACCGGGAGGCACAAATAGAAACTGGGCAAGTTATGGTCATAAAATCGGTCAATTGTCTGATTATCAACGCAATATATTGTGTGACCCACAGACAAGCGGTGGCTTATTAGTAGCTGTTGAGTCTGCACATATTGCCGATTTTTTAACGCTTACAAAAACCGAAGGTTTAGATTTAACACCCATAGGCCATTTTGAAAAAA
>CAYMSC010000088.1:5468-10262 GCA_964392805.1 uncultured Saprospiraceae bacterium | reverse complement strand
ATAATATGAAACTAATAGATGGCAAAGCATTAGCCAATACGATAAAAGAAGAAATCGCCGTTGACGTGGCAGCAATAAAAAAAGCGGGTGGTAAAACGCCGCATCTAGCTGCTGTACTGATTGGAGATGACCCTGCGAGTGCAGTGTATGTAAGAAACAAAGTGAAGGCTTGCGAGAAAGTTGGTTTTAAATCTACTTTAGTTAGAAAAGATGCCAATACTACGGAAGCAGAAGTGCTTGAAATAGTAAAAAACTTGAACGAAGACCCTGATATTGATGGTTTCATCGTACAATTGCCTTTACCCAAGCATATTAACGAAGAAAAAGTAAACTTAGCCATAGACCCGAAAAAAGATGTAGACGGCTTTCATCCAATGAATATTGGCCGAATGGCATTGGGATTACCTAGTTATTTACCAGCTACGCCATTTGGGATTATGCAAATGTTTGACCGCTACGACATAGAAACCTCTGGTAAGCATTGTGTAATTATTGGCAGAAGCAATATCGTGGGTACGCCAATGAGTATTCTATTATCGAGAAAAGCAAAAGTGGGTAATTGCACCGTTACTTTAACGCATAGTCGAACGAAAGATTTAAAAGCAGAAACCCTTCGAGCGGATATTATCATTGCTGCTATTGGTCGCCCTGATTATTTAACAGCAGATATGGTCAAAGAAGGAGTCGTGATTATTGATGTTGGTATCAATCGAGTAGACGATGCTTCTCGAAAGCGGGGATATAGATTGGTTGGAGATGCCAATTTTGAAGGCGTTGCGCCTAAGAGTAGCTATATCACGCCTGTTCCGGGTGGAGTAGGGCCGATGACGATTACTTCTTTATTGATGAATACGTTGAAGTCTTCTCAGAAGGAGATTTATGGGTAAAGGCAGACAATTTCAAATTATTTCTATTTGATATAATAAGTATTTCAGTAGTTTTAGGTATCTTGGCAGGAGAAGGTCTCAAATTCTGATACAACTACTTGAATAGTATGCAAAAAAGACGATTATATTTCATTTTAGTGACCCTGTTTATAGGGGCTTATTGTTTTTTTTCTTTGCAAAAAGAAAAAGATCAACCTACCGCTTTATCCAAGTTAGATACTAAATACATCCCCAGTGAACAGTTTTTTTTACAAAGAGCTTTTCCCGATGCGACTGTAGACCTGGCAGCTTATACTGCTGCTTTGACCGATGCCCAATTAAGCGCAAATTCACGTAGCAATCTGAATGATTTTCCAAATGATTGGCAATCAGAAGGTCCCGGTAATTTAGGAGCAAGAGTCAATACGATAGCCGTACATCCAACCAATGATAATATCATTTTTGCAGGTTATTCTGGAGGAGGTATTTTTAGAACAATGAATGGAGGAACGACTTGGCAACCTGTTTTTGATGACCAATTATTTTTGGCAATCGGAGATTTAGTATTTGACCCACAAGATGCCAATACCATCTATGCAGGGACAGGCGACCCCAATGTTTCAGGTTTTCCTTTTTTGGGAGACGGCTTGTATCGGAGTACTGATTTAGGCGAAAACTGGGAATATATTGGTTTAGAAGAACTGCGAATCATATCTAAAATAATTATTCATCCTACCGACAATCAAACCATTTATGTGGCGGCAATGGGCTTACCCTTTGAGCCAAATACTAATAAAGGACTTTACAAAACGACTGATGGTGGAGAAAATTGGGAGCAAGTACTTTTTTTAGGAGGTATTACTGGAGTAATTGATGTTGTTTTTGACCGAGAGAATCCCGAAATTTTGTATGCAGCAGGTTGGGATAGGTTGAGGAATAATCAAGTTTCTGAAACGCGAGGACAAGGGGCTAAAATTCATAGAAGTATGGACGGCGGAGATACTTGGGAACAACTAACAGGTGGATTGCCACAGGATGACCAATCAAGAATAGGTTTGGCAACAACTTCGGAGGGTGTTGTAGCTGTTTATGTTGATGTAAGCCATAATTTTCAAGGTTTATATCAAACTAACGATAATGGAGAAAGTTGGATAAGACTTCCTAGTAGTGAAGCGGAAAATGGATTCAATGAAGGTATTTTTGCTGGTTTTGGCTGGTATTTTGCAAAAGTTAGAGTCAATCCTACCGATGACCAAGACATCTCTATATTGGGTGTTCCTGCTTTTAGAACAAGAAACGGCGGACAAGATTGGGAACCTATTAATGCCTTATCTACAGTTAATGTACATTCAGATGTTCATGATTTAGTTTTTACTTCTACTGGTAAAATGTTAATGGGAACAGACGGTGGAATGTATCGTTTTGATGAAGATGGGCGTAATTGGGAAGACATTGAAGATATTCCTACAACTCAGATTTATAGAGTTGCATATAACCCTCATGAGCCACAAAATTATTATGCTGGGGCACAAGATAATGGTACTTCCTCGGGGAATGCTCAAGAGCTGTCTAATTGGGAGAAAATTTTTGGTGGAGATGGTTTTCAAGCGGTTTTTCATCCAACTGATGAAGACATTTTTTATGTAGAATTTCAAAGAGGAAATATTTTTGTTACGGTAGATGGAGCGAGTACTTTTGAATCCGCTACTGAAGGTATTGAAAATAATGATAGAAAAAATTGGGATATGCAGTACATTATGAGTCCGCATGACCCGAATGTTTTATATACAGGCACACAAAGAGTTTATATAAGTGATGTTGGCCCAATTCCTAAATGGAGAGTTATTAGTCCAGATTTAACCAATGGGGAGACAGACGGCTTAAGCCAAACCATTTCTACTTTACACCAATCGGCATTAGATGAAAATATTTTATATGTTGGTACGACAGACGGCAACATATGGCGCACGATGAATGGGGGGACTAATTGGTCCTCTTTAACAGGCTTGCCAGAACGATATTTTACGGAAGTGATCGCCTCTGCGGATATAAGGGGAAATGTTTTTGCTACGATATCAGGGTATCGAGATAATGAAAATACGGCTCATGTTTATCAATCCGAAGATAATGGATTAACATGGCGCTCCATTGCTGGAAATTTACCTCCTTTGGCGATAAACGCGATGCAAGTAATTCCAGGGTATGAAGATAAAATTTTATTTGTAGGTACAGACGGAGGGGTTTATGGTACCATAAATGGGGGAGAAAGTTGGGAACGAGTTGGCGCTAATATGCCAATTATTGCGGTCTATGATTTAGAATGGAATAGGGGAGAGAATACTTTAGTTGCGGGCACCTTTGCAAGAGCAGTCATGTCTTATTCCTTAGAAGGCATTGTAGCAGGAGACAATTTATCCTCCGTAGATTTTAAAACACAGGAAGCGAGTTCTTTGACTGTTTTTCCAAACCCAGTTGCAGGAGATTTGACGCTATCTTTTACGAATAATCGACCGAACCAACCAGTAGTTATTTCGATTTTTACTTTAGACGGTAAATTGATAAAACAAGCAGCGCAAAGAACAGCAGCAGCAGTTGTGTGGAAAGTGAATGTTTCAGATTTACCTAGTGGTAATTATTTGGTTAAATTAGATGGAGAGTTCTTTAGTTTTTCAGAGCAATTTGTGAAAATATAAATTGAATCTTGTTTCAAGCATTTGAAATCTAGAGGATAAATTCCCAACAAGCACTTACTTAAACAAAGCCAATACCTTACTTTCAATTGCCCGTTTATTGATAAAAAAGAATAACCCACCAACTAACAAAACCGCTAAATAAACCGCCCAATGTAATCCTGTGGGAATGTTAAAGGATTGAGTGATTAACCATTTTGATAAGATAAAATGCCCAATTAATAAGGTTAAAAAAGCGGCAATTAATACCCCTGCAAACAATTTTATTAATCGTTTTATCAGTAATTGACTGATTTGCTTGGGTTGGTATCCCAATTGTAATAAAAGACCAATTTCTGAACTAGCTTTAGAAATGATTAATTCAAAATTGAGTCGAAAAACGAGAATAGATAGAATGGTAATAATGATGCCAATAAAAGCAATCAAGCCTAATAGTATATTGATGACCAAGCCTACTTGACCGCCAATTAATTTACCACTGGATACTTCAAAATTATTTGCTTTTAAAAATTTACGTAAGGCGGGACTATAAGGATTATCGGTTGATAAAATAAGTCGAGATATACTACTTTTTTGATTGTTTCCATATTGATTATTTGCCCAATCCATAAAATCTTGGGGCACTAAAACGGAATTGATTCTATCACTAAAACCGACGATGCGACCATTGAAAGTCTGTCGCAATCCTCTACCTTTAATCGTAATGTCAACCGATACTTTTTTTATCGTATTTTGAGTAAACTGCGGCAATCCTTGACTTGGGGCAAATCCGAAATTATATAAGGCTAAATAATCCCTAGAAATGATAACTGGTATTTCTTTTTGACCTTTTTTCCACCTAAATTTTCTAGGATGAATATCTAAATACTCGGCTTCAATTGCTTCAAAAAATAATTCTGTATAAAAGCCCATCATGGAGCTAGAAGCACTTACTTTAAATCTATTAGGTGTAAATTTTCCAACACCATTGATAAAATCTTGCTGTAAAAGCGTATCTATTTCTTCGGGAGTAAAGGCAGAAGTGGCACCAAGTGTATTAAAAATATTCACTTTTTTATTAATCAATACAAATCGGTCTTCTCCTTTTCCTTCCGTCAAAGAGCGGATATCATGATACAGTTGAATGGAACTCAGTAGAAGGAATAAACCTAAAAATGCGCCAAGTAATGCGCCCCAAATTTGTGTCGATTTTTGGTTATCCCAAAGAATTTTTTTTAGCATTATTTACTAGTCATTTA
>CAYMSC010000088.1:1200-5368 GCA_964392805.1 uncultured Saprospiraceae bacterium | reverse complement strand
AGTCATTTAGCCATTTAATCATTTCTCAATTAAAATTCACATAATCCCAAGGGTCGATAGCTTTGCCTTTATGCCAAAGTTCAAAGTGCAAATGAGGCCCAGTACTATGTTCACCAGTGTTGCCAATAATAGCAATGGCTTCTCCTGCATTTACTAAATCACCGACCTTTTTTAATAGAACAGAATTATGCTTGTAGAATGATACGAGATTATCGGGGTGTTGGATGCAAATGGTGTTGCCTGTTTCCAAAGTCCAATCGGAAGATATTACAAAACCACTCATAACGGATTTGACAGGTGTATTTTTTGGGGAGGCAATATCAACTCCATAATGATTTTTATCAGGAGAAAAGGGTAAGGTTACATTACCACTCACAGGCGGTGTGAAGAATAGCTGTTCCAAAGGTTTTTCTTTAGCGGCTAGATTCACAACGGTTGGCAAAGGTTCATTGATTTCTTCGTCTATGGCGATTCGTAAATCTTCATCTTCAGGAATCTTATCTACATTGAGTGCTCTATCTTCTATGCTAATAGGCATGTCCATTTGTCCATTACTGCCGGTCGTATCAACTTTACCAATCATAATATTTTTAATACCTTCTGACCATAATCGATAAGAGGCAACCTCTGTTTCTAAGTCTTGTATTTTTTGTTCTAATCCTTCTGCTTTTTGTTTTGCATTGAAGTCTCCATACCCTGGAATAAACTGTTTTAGTGGCGTAAGAATGATTAATAAAAAGACCAGAAAAGCCACTGCTACAAAAATACTGCTGCCAATAGTATATAAGTTAGCAAGTGTCAATTTGGTATTATTGATTTCTTCAAAAGAATCATCATTGATGATAACTAGCCGATAAGTAGTGGCGAGTTTTTCCTTCCAATTTTCCCATCTATTTAAGTTTTCTTTATTTTCTTCCATGTAATTTCTCTTTTGCTATTCTCATTTTAAATTATTGGGTGCATCTCAAATTGTCGCTTACAACATTTTTTAATCGTAGTTTGGGCATTCCTGCCCGAGTAATTAGCGTGCACAACATTTACTCGGACAAGCATGTCCAAGTTATGGGCGACATTTTGAGATGCCCCAATTATTGCAAAGTTAGTGCTTTTAGAGAATTCCTATAAGATTTATTGTTGATTACCTTTAAAAGTAGCTATTTTTGGATTAAATAAGGAGCGTTCTACAATAATCAAATTGATTTTTCCGCTTTATTTTGGTGAAACACTTTTTGTGTTTTTTAACGTATAGACCATTCGACTAATATAGTATCATTTACCGTTAAAACGGAAGCATTAATTTTGATTTCCTACTTTCTTTCAAAATTCCTACCTAATAGGTTTTAAAATTGAAAATTTGAAATTGAAAACCTGCCAGTTCGAGGGATTCGGATTGGTTGAAAATTAAATTAAGAATGATTTATTTGAAAAAGATGAATAAAGCTTGGATTTATTTAGTTCTAGTTGTGTTGATTTCAGCATGTACTACTCAGAAAAAGAGAGGAGATTTAACTAGATTACAAAAGTTTTATCATAATACGACTTCTGAGTATAATGGCTACTTCAATGCCAATATTTTATATGAAGAGAGCAAATTAAAATTGGACGAACAAGTTTCTGATAATTATAATAAAATCCTACCTATTTATAAATATACCCAAGCAGATAATCCAAAAGAGGTAAAAGGAGATTTGGACGAAGCCATCAAAAAAGTATCCATAGTTGTTTCTCTACATCGTCAATCAGATTGGACGGATGACTGTTACTTATTAATGGGTAAATCTATGTTTATGAAGCAGGACTACGAATCTGCTCAAGAGGCATTAGAATATTTAGTCGCAGAATATAATCCTGATGCGATTGCAAAAAAGAAATCCCGTAAAATTAAAAAAGCGATAAAAAATGATAGTAAAAGTAGCAAAGGAAAAAAGAAGAAAAAGAAAGAAGTAGAAAAGAAGAAAAAAGATCGTAAAAAAGATATTGATAAGAAAAAGAAAAATCGTAAGAAAGATATAAAGGCTAAAAAGAAAGCTCGGGCTAAGGGTAAAAAAATACCTACAAAAACAAAGGTATCGGAAGCCGAAAAGGAACGTTTAGCAAAAGCAGAAGCAGAAAAGAAAAAGGCGGAAGCGGATGCTGCCGAAAAGAAAGCAGAAGCAGAAGCAAAGGCGGAAGCAGAAGCTGCTAAATCTAAGCAAAATTACTTTTTGAAACACCGACCTTGTTATCAAGAAGGAGTGTTGTGGTTGGCGAAAACCTACGTTGAACGAGATGATTACATTCGAGCAGAGTTTTTATTTCAAGAATTAGCAGAAGACCCAAATACATTCAAAGATATTAAGGAGCAATTAGCACCCGCTATGGCCTATTTTTATTTAGAACAAAAGAAATATGATGAAGCAGTTAATCCTTTAAATCAAGCAATAGAATATGCTTCTGACAAAAATGATAAAGGGAGGTATGCCTTTATTTTAGCCCAAATCCACCAAGAAGCTGGCAGAAATGCAGAAGCTTTAGCAAGTTTTGAGCAAGCTAAGAAGTTTAGTAATGACTATGGGATGGAATTTTCTGCCAGATTAAATGTGCTGAATAATTCATGGGCAACAGGTCGTTTGTCTAATGACCAAGTACAAAAAGATTTGGAAAAAATGTTGAAGGATACTAAAAATGCTGATTTCCAAGACCAGATTTATTTTGTATTAGCAGATATTTCATTGAAGGGAGGAGACTATACCAAAGGAATGGAATACTTAGCTAAGTCTATTGAGACTTCGATAGGGAATCAATCTCAAAAAGGAGAATCTCATCTTTTATTAGCTAATTTGCATTATGAAAAATATGAATATGTAGAGGCTAAATCTAATTATGATGCAGCATTGAGTAGTTTGTCTAAAAACGATGAACGTTACCAAGAAATAAGTAGTAGGTCGAAAGGATTGACAGATATTGTTAAGCATATAGAGGTAATCAACTTACAAGATAGCTTATTGTCTATAAGTGAAATGAGTATTGATAAAAAACGAAAATTGGCTGCCGAAATAAAGAAAAGTGAAGCAGAAGCTAAATTGGCATCAGCTAAAGGGGCTAATAAATTACCTAACGTTGGAAAAAATAATAGAGGCTCTTCTCCTCCAATTGGTAATAATATTGCTGTTGGTACAGGAGGAACTTCTTCCAACTTCTTTGCCTACAATGATAAAGCTTTAAAGAAAGGAAGAAGAGATTTTGAAAGACAATGGCCAGGGAGAAATGCCCCAGAGGATAATTGGCGACGCTCAAATCGACCAAATATTTCTATTAATGATGATATTGCAGATGTATCTTCCTATGAAGAATCTTTGACAGATGAAGAAATAACAAAAATGTTAGCTGGCGTTCCTAATACAGATGCGGAAAAACAAAAAGCAAATGATAAAGTTATGACTTCCTTATTTCAATTGGGAAGCTTGTATCGAGACCGTTTGAAAAATAATGAAAAGTCTGTTGAAACATTAGAGGTATTAAATCAGCGATACCCGGGAGGAATACATGAGTTGGAGTCTTGGTATTTTTTATACCTGGCACATAGCGATTTAGGAAACAACAGTAAGAAGCGAGCCTATTTTGACAAAATACTTGAAAAGTATGGAAATACTGTTTATGCTCGAGTATTAAAAAATCCAGATTATTTATCTCAAACAGAAAATAAAGAGGATAAAATTAATGATTATTATAATGAGACTTATGCCATGTTTACTAGTTCTAAGTATGAAGAGGTGCAAGAACGAATTCAAAAAGTAAATAAGTTATTTGGCGGAAATAATTCTCACCAACCTCGTTTTGCGCTGTTAGATGCTATGAGTACAGGAGCACTTAAAGAAGGTGGCGGAAAAGAAGTTTATGTTAAAAAACTAAAAGAGTTAATTGGAAGATTTCCAAATACGGATGAGGAAAAGCGGGCGAAGGAAATTCTTCGTTTATTGGGAGATAATTCCATTATTCAAAGAGGGAAATTGGACCAAGAGAAATTGGACAATTTGAATAAAGTATTCCGAATTGAAGAAGATAAAGTGCATTATGGTATTGTGGTTTTTGATGATAAGGTGGATTTGAATAAGGTCAAAGCTAATATATCGGATTATAATCGTAAAAATCATAAATTGGATAGACTGAGAATTTCTAATATTTATTT
>CAYMSC010000088.1:0-1100 GCA_964392805.1 uncultured Saprospiraceae bacterium | reverse complement strand
TCTAATTTTAAAAAATAACGATACCAAGCTTTTCGATTTAAGTATTTGATAATGACCTTGATTGCCCTAAGGGTATCCTCTATTTTTGCACAAATATTTTGGATAAAAAGGTCGGTATCTTCAAACACTAAGAAAGTTACTTTTGAGTTCGCTTTATTGGTCCGAAAATGTTTGACCTCGAAAAAAATTAACGCTTCTCCCTTGTGTATTCCAATAAAATCTATACCTTTCAATCCAACTCCACTTAGTATTTTGAAATAACGATGTGTATCGTATTTCATTACTCGCCAATTGGTGGAAGCAAAATCAAATTGAAGACCACTCTCTTGAAAAGTCATTAAAAATTAAACCTTATAAAAGTCTTTCAAAAGCTCCCAATGATGAATTTCATGCCCAGCAATCATAAAACCTAATGCTAATACAGAAATTTGCCCACCACTTGCTGTCCCCATTCTATCCAGCATTTCCTTCGACATATTTTTGAAAAGCGCAATAGTTGACCTTCTTACTAGTTCATATTCTTCTAATAAGGAGGCGATACTTCTATTGTCTACTTCATAAAAATCGACATAATCATTTTGTTCAAAACCTTGCAAGGGTGTTTTGTCATTACGGGCAATTCGTAAAGCTCGATAGGCAAAAATGCGCTCTGTATCTAAAATATGAAGCAACACTTCTTTAATGGTCCATTTATCAGCAGCATATTTATGATTCCATTGAGTTTCGGACAGCGTTTGTAATTTGGCTAAATTCTTTGCTAAAGAATGATTTAAGGCAGTTACAAAATCAAGCTCTTCTACTTTATCAATGTAGGGTTTATAGTAAGGATTAAATTCTTGATTGGCTGGTCTTCGGTGGATAGACATTTTGATTGTTTTAAAAAGTAGATAGAATATAAAAGTATAGAAACTACTTAGGTGTCAGATTTCAGGAGTCAGGGGTCAGAAGCCCCTGCTAGTTAGAATTATTTGTTTTTTAAATTTGGCTACTGGTACGATTCATAAATAACTAACAATTTATTTTTAGATAAAGAGCTAATTGTCAATGCTTAGTAACGACGAAATAATAAGTTGGTCATCTGGACGAGCTTATTTTGGTTC
>CAYMSC010000087.1:0-17143 GCA_964392805.1 uncultured Saprospiraceae bacterium | reverse complement strand
CAAAATAAAATTTGGAACGTCCTTATAATAATTCCTGTTTGAAGTTGAAATTGAAATTGAAATTGAAGTTTATATTACTATTTTTTAGAACTGATTATGGCTGGGGGAAATAAGGTAAGCTTACTTATTAACCTCTTAAACCCTATAAATCTCATAACCTTCCAATGAAAAGAGAAAACGTAATATTAAATGGCTTACCAATTAACGGAAGAAAATATTAAGCATGCCACGCTTAGCTTCTTAAAAACTTATTATAAAAATAATAGTTCGAGAGGCTTCGGGGAAACGATTGCTACCTTGGATATGGAGGCAGGCAATGGGATTATTGCAGATGGATATATCAAATTTTCTGTCGAAGAAGACCCCATTACTGAATTATCTGGCAAAGAAGCGGAGGAAGCACTACTTGCCGAAAACGATGATAAACCTCGAAAAAAATCTTCTTTTTTAGCCACCTTTGAGGCAACTTCTCAACATACCGCACAAGAAATTCAATATAGCGTACAGAAAAAATTATTGTGCATGGATGCCTTAGCATTTGCCAGTATGGTAGCTGCGGGTGCTTATGGATATAATTATGTAAATGACCAATATACGATTAATCAATTAGGGTATTTTAATTTCATAGCAGGCTTTTTTGCGGTGTTACTCGTCTCTATGATTATTTATATGGTATTGTTGCGAGGAATTTCTCGGTATCATTATATTCACGCTCTAGCTCAATTCAAACGTTACCATGCAGACGAACAATGGGTATCTTATGGGGAAGATGTTTTTGCGAATCCCGATAATAAATATCTGATAGAACTAAAAAAACAATGTATTCGTCATGGGTTTGGGTTGATTTCTGTGGACCAAAATCTACAGCCTAGTCTAGTCATGACTCCTGCCCGAGACCCTAAAAAGAATAATCATATCAAGGCAAAAACATTTAAAGCCAATAAATTAAAAGATAATAAAGCTGCTAAATGGGTTAATGGTATCAAAATGCCTCATTTCAAATCCCCTATTGATACGACCGATTATACCCGTTTTACAAAATCTTATTGGAAACAAGGTTTGGTTATTTTAGCAATGGGTTTTGTTATGGCAGATATCTGTTACGAAGAACTAAAAAATCCAAATATCATTTACGCTGATGAACAAGCCTACCAAAAAGAATTGGCAGAAAAAGCTAAAAAAATCAAAAAAGAACCAACGGATTATTTGGTAGAAAATGAGGACGGTGATTATGTATTAAACAGCGAATTACAAAAAGAAACTGTCGAATCAAAAATTGTTGAACCCAGAAAAAAAGTTAAAACGCCAAAAACGACCATTCCTACCAAAAGACCTAAGACATCCAAGCAAGATGCCTTGATTATCGCTACTGGAATGGAAGAATTTGTCAGCTATGATTGTAGGCGTTTAGCAGCGTTGAAAGGCACCCATTATTTAGTCCAAATTGCCACTGCCTCTAATAGCACCGAAGCCATCAGAAAAGTAAAATCTTTCAACGAAAGTGGATTTAAAGCCAATGCTGTTTGGTTGGGCTGCTTTTTGAATAAAAAAAATTATGTGGTTTATTTGGATGATATTTATCAGGATAAAAATGCCGCAACAATACGGCTTGAGAAATATCAAAAATTATTGATTGCTAAAAAACAAAGTCCTCGTTCGGCTGTTTTGAGGGCTATTGAGGCGAAGTAAACCAATTATTCCCTATCTTCGCCCCAATTTTCCAGATTGTTTTAATTTCATAAATGTTACCCTATCTTAAATACTATTTTGCTGCTTTAAATAAATATAAGGTACATTCACCTTTTGTCTTTGAATTTTTGAACGAAGTTTTAGAAGACGACCGTTTTTATCATTCCTTTGGCTTCATAGAGAGCTATCGGAGAAATCTATTAGGCAATGTTTCAGAAATTAAGATGGAGGGGCAATCTACAACTATCAATCAACTAACTAAGGCTAAAAGTATTTCTAGTAAAATAGGCGAAATTCTTTTTAAAGCAGTTCATCTTTACAAACCTACTACTATTCTCTCGGTTGGAACAAATTTGGGAATTGCTTGTCTTTATCAAGCAACACCTAACTCCAAAGCTCAATTAATTTCTATATCAACTGCTGTTCCAATCGCAAAACGAACGAATACTTTTATCAAACAATTAGGCATTCAAAATATCCAAGTAAAAGCTGGAAGTATTCCCGAAAATTTAACACTTTCTTTGAAAAAATTGAAAAGTCCCGATTGGGTCTATTTTAATGGTTTTTGGGGAAAAGATAGTACCCTAGATTATTTTGAAACTTGCTTAACAGACAGTGGCACCAATACTGTTTTTGTATTTCGCACTCCTTATAAGTCGGAAGAAAGCATTGCTTTTTGGCAAACGGTCAAAGCACATAAAAAGGTTAAATTAAGTATTGACTTATACGATTTAGGCTTTTTATTTTTTCGTTCAGAACAGAAAGAAGTGGCTCATTATCAATTAATTGAATATTGGAAAAAACCTTGGGTCGTTTTTTAAAAAAATCGTAGTTTGTGCTTTCTTATTCTCTAAAATATTTATTTTGAACACCATCACCAATACCACTAAAGCAGGCATCCTTGCCTTATTATTATGCCTTGCCTTTGCTGCGCTTACTCTAAAATTATTCAGTCCACCAAAAGCAGTTCCTAGTTCCGCACCTGCTGAAGTATTTTCGGCCGAACGAGCCATGCAACACCTAAAAGTCATTGCCAAAGAACCTCATAGTTTAGGAACAGTTGCTAATGAAAAAGTCATTACTTATCTAGTACAGGAATTGAATAAACTAGGTTTGGAAGTAACAATACAAGACACCTTAGTGAGCCGAAGCAATGACGCCAAAACAGCACATAGGATTAGCCGAGTTCAAAATATTATTGGTAAACTCAAAGGAACAAATAATTCTAAAGCTGTTCTATTAATGGCGCACCACGATTCGCAACCGAATACGCCCGGTGCAGCCGATGATGGTTCTGGGGTGGTGTCTATTTTGGAAAGTGTGCGAGCGATTAAAGCAAGTGGTCCCTTGCAAAATGATTTAATAGTCTTAATCACAGACGCAGAGGAAATTGGATTGATGGGGGCAAAAGCATTTGTTGACTTCCACCCAATGCTCAAGGAAGTTGGCTTATTGATTAATTTAGAAGCTAGGGGTAATTATGGGGTCAGTATGAGTTTTGAAATGAATCCAGAAAATGGTTGGATTGTTCGAGAATTTGCTAAGGCTGCGCCCTACCCTTTTGCCAGTTCGATGGCTTATGAGGTTTATAAAATAATGCCTAATGATACGGATTTTTCTATGTTTAGAGAGACCGAAATTTCGGGAGTGAACTCTGCTACGGTTGAAGGATTGGTCCATTATCACAGTATGACGGATACGCCAGAGAATATCAGCCAAGATTTATTACAGCATCATGGTAGCAATATGCTGGGAATGGCGCAACATTTTGGCAATCTGAATTTGGAAAATACTAAAGCGCCCGATGTTAATTTCTTTAACCCGATTGGATCTAGTTTAATTATTTATCCTGCTCAATACGATATATTTTTAATGCTTTTGACGGTTTTGCTTTTTATTGGAGTCATTATTATTGGCATCCGTAAAAAACGAGTAGACTTGGTGTCTTTGTTTACTGGAACTGGGTATTTTTTAGTCGTGCTAACCCTTGCTGGTATTGGTAGCTTTTTATTACAGCAGGCAATCCTCAAATTCCATCCTCATTACACCGCTTATTACGCCAATAGTTTTTATAACGTTGATTATTATTTCATCGCTTTTACTGGTTTTGCTGGCTTTATTTTTACTGCTTTTTATGGGTATCAAAAAAAATCACTTGCGCTGTCTCTAAGTCTTGGCGGCGTGCTAATGTTGGTGATGGCAATGTTTGGTTTGACCTTGAGTTTACCCACAGGAACTTATGTTTTATATTATCCGCTGATTATTTATTTATCTATTCAATTACTATTGTTATTATTAAATATCACCCCAGAAGATAAACCTTTTGCTTTTGCTATCGGACAATTTATTGCCTTACTTCCAGCGCTTGGATTATGGTCTCAGACCGCCTATTTATTATTCGAAACTTTTGGTTTAAGTTTAGCTATCATCGCTCCTGTCCTCTTATTTTCTTTTTTAGTTGTTTTAATCATTCCTTTATTGAGCATGATTAGTAGTTGGAAAAAAAGGGTGTTAAATATATTGGCTGCTTTTACTTTCTTGTTTGGGTTAATTGGTGGGTTTCTAACTTCTAATTATACAGCAGACCAACCCTTACAAACACATCTAATTTATGGGGTAGATGCGGATAAGAACAAAGCCGTTTGGGCAACTAGCAAACCCTTTAAAAATGAATGGATGTCTAGTTTAATTCCTGCTGCTGCAACCGAAGCACTAGATGGAATTTATCCAACTCAAGATTGGAAAGTTTGGCAGTCACCCGCTCCATTAAAATCAATTACACCTTCCAATATCACCGTCACTAAAGATACCTTATCGACTGTTAATGATGGATTCACGACCTACCATATTCAATTTTCTACCTTAGTCAATAGTATGGAATTTTTCCTTGAAGGAGGAAGTAATATCTCTGATATAAAAATCAATGGTTTTGCATTAGATGCCGTTCCCAATCAAAAAGACGACCACATTTATTTTAACTACTTCGCTCCGCCAGTTGAAGGTTTTACCCTTACTTTAAAAACGGAAAACGAACAACAAAAAATCCGAGTAGTGGACCGAATTATTGGTTTGCCTTCTGACTTATACCCAAGTCCTATGCCTGATAATATGATACATGGTCCGGGATCAAAAAGTAATGCCATTTTAGTGAAGAAGACTTATGAATTTTAGGTAGATATTTATGATGTAAGATATATGAACTATGATTTAAGATTTTTGCCCTAGTGCGAAAAAATTATCTCCATTTCTGAACTACCTAGCTTGAAGAACCCATTTGATACCTATACGTCATTTAGTAAAATTCTCAATTTTTTTTCCATATAAATATTCCCGCTCTAAATAATTTTAATAAAAAGTAGTCAATTTTGTAACCTTTTAACAAGCCTTTGCCTACCAAAAAGATATAAATATAAGATGTTTACTATATGTCATGCAATAGCATTATGAATAACTTTAATTAAGTTTAATTTACTGATAATCAATAATATCTACACTAACATTTTTTTTATATTATTTTTAAAATTCATTTTTTGGCTAAAATTTTGCAAGTACATTTAGCATAATGAGAAAACACTTTAGTGAAATGTCAAAAATAAAATGAACCAATTAAAATCATAGCAATCTATTAATCAGGTTGTTTTTAATTTACATTTTAGCCTTAACGCTTCACTTGGGCTTACCTGTTAAGATGTCTTCCATTCTAGAAACCTTATCACCTCCTAACAATCTTATCTGCTTAGGAATCAAAAAAATTACTAAAGGACATCCTGAAGTATAGTAACACTATTTTGGCCTTGAAAAAATCGCTTTTTCAAAACGATTGATTCACCCTGCAAAATGCTTGTAGGTCATTATGCTTAGTGTTGGGGATTTGTAAATAAATAGATTATACATTTTTCACAGAAAAGTGTACAGCTTATTTTTTGCAAACTCCCCTACTTCAATTTTTAGGAGTGTTTAAACTTAGTAAAGTAGACAAATTTGAATTGCTCCGTAATATTTTCTTTAGGGTACGTCTAAGAATTTATTTAATTGAAAATCAGCACTTTGTGGTTCTGCCTAAGAAATCAATTGTAAGCTTCTCAAGATAAGCAAGCAATTTATTTCAACGGCAGATTCCTAAAACGTTGGGTTTTCAAGACGATAAAATTTAGACCTACTTTTAACGATGGCTATGGAGAAAGTGACTTTAATTTATTGGATTTAACGATGACACCATGCGTTTAAAAAACTTACACAACAACGGTATGAACATTTCATTTTCCAATGCCCCTTTATTTAAGGCGCTACTCTTTATGCTATGCTGTTTTTCCTTAAATACTTCCTTTGCGCAAGATTGTGATAATCTTACGGATGGTGGTGCAATTAGTGGCAATGAGTCGGGTTGTAATAACCCTACTTTTGACCCTAGTATTATTACTAGTATAACTCCTGCAACTGGCGGTTCAGGAGCTATTGAGTATATATGGATGCAAACAACAGGAGACCCTAATTCGCCTTTTAATACTTGGCAAATTATTCTAGGTGCGACGGATGAATCTTACGACCCAGAACCTATTTCACAAACGACTCATTATGGTCGATGTTCTAGAAGAAGTGGTTGTTCAGAGTATATTGGAGAAACTGATTTTGTGACCAAAACTATTAGTTGCTGTAATTTTAATGCTGCAATAACGCCTTTAGCAACCTCCATTTGTCCCAACGAAACATTATCGCTATTAGTAACCGCTATGGGGACTAATCTATCTTATTTTTGGGAAGCTTCAGGAGGTAGTTTTGATAATCCTTCAGCGGCAAATCCCAACTATACGATGATGATGCCAGGGACTTATTCGATTCGTGTAACCGTCTCAAGTCCAGATTGTACAGAAGTCGTGGAAACAACCATAACCGTCGCTAATCCATTATCTGTTTCCATTACTGCTAATAATAATAATGTAGGAATCAATGAAAGTGTGCTTTTAAATAGTTCGGTTAATGATGCTAATGTCACCTATAATTGGACGGCTACAAGCGGTACTTTCAATGATAATACGCTTGCTAATCCAACTTATTCTAATAGTACTTCAGGAGACCATCAAATCACCTTAACTGTTACAAATGCTAACGGATGTACTGCTACAAGTATGTTTACTATAAGTGTCCAAACTTGTCCTTTGACAATAACAGGCGTAGCTACGGAAGCAAGCTGCACGGGTAATGATGGAACGATTACGATTACACCTACTGGTGCAACAGGAACCGTCAGCTATCAATGGAGTCTAACAAGTATCGGCAATACGTCTACACCAAATGGCTTAGCAGCAGGCACTTATATGGTAACGGCTACTGATGAAGCAAGTTGTTCGGCAACCACAACAGTTACGATTAACTCCACAAGTGGATTAGTGCTAAGTCCTAATATTCAATTACCAGCTTGTCCAGGTGATAATAATGGGCAAATTACTGTTACGGTAACTGGTGGAACACCAGATTTTACTTATAGCTGGAGCAATGGTCTGCCAAATGCTAATGTAGTCAGTAATCTTTCGGCAGGCACTTATTCCTTAACTGTTACGGATGCCGATGGCTGTCAAGCTACTGGAACTTATCAAGTAGATAACCCGACTCCATTAATTTTAACAGGTAGTTCTACTGCTCCAGCTTGTGGCTCAGCCAACGGAACAGCAACGGTATCGGTTGTTGGCGGAACGCCAAATTACACATATTTATGGGATGATGCGGCTATGCAAACAACCCCTACGGCGAGCAATTTGATAGCTGGTAATTATGGCGTTACGGTTACAGATAATAATGGCTGTCAGAATTCAATATTTATAACCATCGACGCAGGTATGGCAAATGACATTATTTTAACGCCTACGGTGACAAATGCAAATTGTGGAGAAAATAATGGTGCAATTGATTTGGCTATTTCAGGTGGAACTGCCCCTTTCTCTATCCAATGGGATAATGGAATAGGTCCAATTCCTAATCCAACGGGACTAGCCGCAGGAATTTATACCGTAATTGTCACCGATGTTAATGGATGTAGTAATAATATTTCTGTTACTATAAGTGAAATTGATGGTATTTCCATAATAATTGTCTCTACTCCAATATCTTGTACTTTTGCCAATGACGCTACGGCAGTGGCTATGGTTGCAGGAGCAACAGGAGTTGTTTCCTTTTCCTGGTCTAGTAATTTGGGCAACAATGCAATGGTGACTGAACTACCCGCAGGTACCTACACGGTAACCGTTATGGATGATGCAGGTTGTTCTGCGGTGGAATCTGTCACTATCGATTCTCCAACTTTGTTAAGCGCACAAACAACCTCGAATAGCACGGACTGTACTAGTTCCATAGGGTCTGCTACTGTTGTTGCAACAGGAGGTACTGCACCGTATACGTACCTTTGGAATGATGTCAATAATCAAACTTCTCAAACAGCTACTAATCTTGCTCCCGGTGATTACCAAGTAACGGTAACGGATTTTGGAGGTTGTACAGTAAGCAGTTCTACAACCATTAGTGCAAACTTGGGATTAATGGTTACTATATCGACTACCAACTTGCTGTGTGATGGCGGAAATACGGGGTCTGTTACTGCCAATGTGGCGAATGGTACCCCTCCTTTTAATTATAGTTGGAATAATTCGCTTCCTAATTCACCTATGCTGACTGGTTTAATTGAAGGTATTTATAGCGTAACGGTCACAGATGCTACTGGCTGTTTTGGTATCGCAGAAGCAAAGGTGAGTAGTCCAAATGCCCTTGTCGTATCTCCTTTTGTAGAAAATGCTAGTTGTAATGAAAATGACGGTCGAGTGCGATTGGACATATTAGGTGGGACACCAGATTTCACCTTCGCTTGGGGACCACCTTTAACTACAAACACCATGAATTTTGCTACTAATTTAGCACCAGGTGCCTATGAGTACACCGTGACGGATGAAAATGGATGTATGGTTGCAGATGTTGTGATTGTTGGGCAAGACCCAGATTGTAATACTAGTTGTATGGTAACTGCTGGTGTAATTACCACAACAGACCCAACTACTATTTGTGCAGGAGACGGCATACCTGACCCTATCACCGTATCCCTCTCAGGCAATAGTGGAGATAATTCTAGGTGGGTTATTACAGATGAATCAGGGAATATTTTAGGATTACCTATTTCTAATGTAATAAATCTCGACGGCGAAGGATTTGGTACTTGCTTCATTTGGAATATCACTTACCAAGAAGGCTTAATAGGCTTAACGAATGGTGGCAATCTAACTAACATAGTAGGTTGCTTTGAGTTAACCAACCCTATTACAGTCATTCGTCAAGATTGTACGCCTGTAACTTGTAATGTAACTGGTGGTGTGATTACCACAATGGACAATACAACTATTTGCGCTGGTGATGGTATAGCTGATAATATTAGCGTTAACTTAACTGGAAATATAGGTGCAAATAATCAATGGATTGTTACAGATGAAGCCCTAAATATTTTAGAATTACCAAGTTCCAATATTTTTAATTTTGATGACGCAGGATTTGGTACTTGTTTAATTTGGAATGTTTCTTATACCGATGCTATTAGTGGATTAATTATCGGTCAAAATGTGAATAATTTTACAGGCTGTTTTTCTTTATCCAATTCTATTAGAGTCATTCGACAAGATTGCCAAACAGACCCCTGTCAGGCATTTAATGGTAGTGTTGTTATCAATAATCCTTCGGGTACAAATGTTTGTGCTAAAACACCTGTTAATTTATCTACGACTCCTAGTAATCCATTTTTTACTTATAGTTGGACAGCAACAGGGGGTTCTTTTGATAATGCTACAAGTCCTACACCAATCTACTCAATGATGATGCCTGGTACTTATAGCATTATTGCAACGATTACGAATGGTACTTGTGTAACTAGAGATACAACGGAAATAACTATTATTGCTGCTCCAGAAATTATTCTTTTCGCCACAAATAATACCTGCGGCGGAGAAAATACTGGGGAAATAATGGCTACTGCATCTAGCGGTACTGCGCCCTATACTTATGCGTGGAGCAATGGTAGTACAACGGCAAGTATTACCAATCTTGCAGCGGACGCTTATACTTTGACGGTGACCGATGCGAATGGCTGTACAGCTATTAGTACGGCGACCATCTCTGATGGTACAGACATTTCGGTTGCTATTGATGTGAATAACGTTATCTGTAGCGGAACAAATACAGGTAGCCTTAGCGCAACGGTCAATGCAGGCCAAGCTCCTTTTACTTATAGCTGGAGCAATGGTGGTACAACCGCAAGTATTGCTAATTTAGTTGCTGGTAATTATGATTTGACAGTTACAGATGCCAATGGTTGTTCAGTCGTCAATTCTGCCACCGTTGCGGACGGCGCAGCTATTTCTGTTTCTATTACTGCTAATAATACCATCTGTAGCGGAACTAGTACAGGGAGCCTTAGTGCAATGGTCAATCTAGGTCAAGCTCCTTTTACTTATAGCTGGAGCAATGGCGGTACAACCGCAAGCATTGCTAATTTAGTCGCTGGTAATTATGATTTGACAGTTACAGATGCCAATGGTTGTTCAGCTGTCAATTCTGCCACCGTTAATGATGGCAACACTATTTCTGTTTCCATTTCTGCTAATAATATCATCTGTAGCGGAACAAATACAGGTAGCCTTAGCGCAATGGTCAATGTAGGTCAAGCTCCTTTTACTTATAGCTGGAGCAATGGTGGTACGACAGCTGGCATTGCTAATTTAGCGGCTGGTGATTATAATTTGACAGTTACGGATGCCAACGGTTGTTCAGTTATAAATTCTGCCACCGTACTTGACGGAGCTCAAATTATAGCAAGCCTCAATGTCGTAAATATAGTTTGTAGTGGTGCTAACGATGGCAACCTAAGTGTTACTGCTAGTGGTGGTACGACACCTTATACCTATGCGTGGAGCAATGGAGGAACATTTGACACCATAGATAACTTAGCACCTGGCGATTATACCGTAACGATAACAGATGCGAATGGTTGTACAACTACGGCTTCTGGTTCGATTAACGACGGTGCTGCTATATCGGTTAATTTAACGCCTACCAATCCAACCTGTGACGGTGCGAGCGTTGGTAGTTTAACAGCTATACCAACTGGTGGTACTGCCCCATTTGACTATACTTGGAGTAATGGCGCGCCTAATACTAATGTTATAGATAATTTACCAGCAGGTTCTTATGAAGTTACGGTTACCGATGCGAATGGTTGTTCTGCAACGGCAACGGCAATCATTCAAGAGGCAGAAGGTTTTTTTGTAAATATTATTAGTAATGTCCGAGAAGTTTGCCCAGGTACATCTATTAATTTGGGGGTACTACCAGCTGATCCAACTTTAACTTATAGTTGGACGGCAACAGGTGGTTCCTTTGATAATGCAACTAGTCCCTCTCCAACTTATACCATGATGATGCCAGGAGATTACGACATAACCGTTATCGCATCTAATGGAATCTGTACAGCTACTAATACCATCACCGTAACGATTTTACAAGGCGTAAGTGTATCTGCAACGTTAAGTGATGTAGTTTGTGCAGGAGAAACTAATGGTGCTATTACGATCACGGCTTCTTCTTTTAGTGGTCCGATTACTTATACTTGGGATAATGGTATTCCTAATATTCCTAATCCAAGTGGCCTAGCGGCTGGAACGTATAATGTAACTATCGCCGATAATCTTAATTGTCAGGTTACGCAATCTTTCACTATTGGAACAACTAGCAATCTAAGCCTAGATTTAACTGCTACTAATACAACTTGCAATGGCACAAATGATGGTAGCATTACTGCAAATGCTACGGGAGGCGTTGCGCCAATTACTTACACTTGGAGTAATGGTGCGCCAAACGCTGCGACCATAACTGATTTAGCTGCTGGTTCTTATAGTGTAACGGCAACTGATGCAATGGGCTGTTCTCAAGAAGCATCTGTTGTGGTCACTGAACCTGTTCCTATTTTTACAAATATTATCAATCCAGTTGCAGGACAAACTATTTGCCCAGGTACGAATGTCAACTTAGCAGCTATTCCAAATGACCCTAGCCTAAGCTATAGTTGGACGGCTACTGGTGGGACTTTTGACAATGCCAATATACCTACACCAGTTTATTCTATGATGATGCCAGGGACTTATACTATTACGCTTGTCGTTTCAGATGGTACTTGTTCTTTTTCTGCCACTACCACCGTTATTATTGGAGCTGGAATCAACTTCACTATTGACCAATCAGATATTTCTTGTGCTGGCGAAATGGACGGTCGTATTTCTTTGACTTTTACGAGTGGAACTGCTCCTATTCTTTTCGCTTGGGATAATGGGATTGGTAATAACCCTAGCCCGACTGGCTTAGCTGCGGGTACTTATAATCTAACTTTAACGGATGCTAATAATTGTCAAGCGACGACTAGTGTTACTATTAATGAACCCGATGAAATAAGCATTACTTTAAGTGAGACCAATGTACTTTGCAATGGCGAAGCAAGTGGCATTATTGATGCCATCGTCTTTGGTGGAACCAATCCATTATTATTAGAATGGAGTACTGGTGCTTCGGGAGTGGCGAGTATCAATAATCTTATAGTAGGTAGTTATGGGCTTACTGTTACAGATGCCAATGGCTGTACTGCTATTGACTCTATTAGTATAACAGAAAATCCACCGCTTAGCTTAGTTGGAACAGGCGAAAATATTGGTTGTTTAGCTACTGGACAAGCTTTCGTTACCGCCTCTGGTGGAGCGACACCCTATGCTTACCTATGGAATGATGATATTGGCCAAACGACGGATACCGCTTTCAACTTAGTCGCAGGAGATTATTCTGTAACTGTTACGGATGCCAATGGTTGTCAAGAAATAGCTGTTGTTACTATTCTAGATACCGAAGACCTTTCCTGTTCCATCTTTGTCATCAATGACATTGAAACTTTTAATGGTGCAGAAGGAGAATTGGGCGTCAATGTTACGGGAGGCAGTGGAAATTTCACCTATCGCTGGAATAATGGCGGAATGAATTCAACCATTACCAATTTAAGCACCAACACTTTTATAGTTACCGTCACTGACGATACAGGTTGTAGCTGTATGGATACACTAGAACTTTTCAATCCTGCTCTGCTTGGTGATTTTGTTTTTATAGATTTAGATTCAAGTGGTACGCAAGATGCGGGAGAACCTGGTGTTGAAGGGATAAAATTACAGTTAACGGGGACAACCATCAATGGTGGAATGATTATTAGAAATACCGAAACAGATGCCAATGGATTCTATCAGTTCCCCGTGCCTCCTGGTGATTATAAAGTAACGGTCATTGATGCCTTTGGCTATAATTTCACTAGTGTAAATATTGGCGGTAATGATGGAATAGATAGTGATTTTGACCCCGACACTAGAATGAGTCAAGTTGTTACATTAGCTCCTAATGAGTCAAATTTAAGTATTGATTTAGGAATATTGGTCGGTACAGGTTGTCAAAATGTCTTATTAGGTGGTGCAATACAAAGCGATGAAACCATATGCAGTTCAGATGCCAACCCTACTATTATTAGGAATACCGCTTTTCCAACTGGTGGAATGGGGCAAATTGAATACTTATGGTTAAAGAGTGATGTCACGATACAATACTACCCTGGGCATCCTGATTGGATGGAAATTCCAAATTCCAACGCTCCTGATTTCGACCCTGGTCTTATTACTAAAACAACCTATTTTATTAGATGTGCTCGTCGAGTGGGCTGCGATAGCTACCCTGGCGAAAGTAACATCGTTACTAAAACAGTTATTGATTGTATAGCCAATCCAACTGCTGAAAACCTTAGAACAACTATCTTAGATGGAGAAATTGCCTTAGACTGGGATGGAGAAATTCAACATCCGAATGGTCATTACATTATTGAAAAAAGTGATAATGGAAATGATTTTAAAGTCATTGGCACGCTCGAAAGTCCAATTTCTACAACAATGGAAACCTTCCACTTTATGGATGAAGTCCCTAATTTCGGTGAAAATTATTACCGAATTAAAACATTTGTCCCTACGGTGCCGAACAACTTCTCGAATGTAGCAATGGCTAAGTTAAAACAAAAAGACAATCAAAGGGTCATGATTTATCCCAATCCTGTCCAAACACAATTTACCCTTCACTTCTTTGAAGAATTAGAGGAATTAGCCCAAGTACAAATTATTAGTGGATTTGGTCAGATTATTAGAACTTTTGAAATTGATACTGCTAATAAAAAACAGCAGATTGACCTGAGCGATTTACCAAGTGGTATGTATTATTTGAAATTTAATAATCGGGAGTTGAAACGATTTGGTCACAAGATTTACAAAGTGGAGGAATAAAATAATTTAGTTGAATGATTGTGTGATTGACTTCAATCTGAATTTCGCATCAAATAATGTGTTGGACAATTAAATTCGTTGGGTAGAAAAATGTCCCAACGAATTTAATATCCTAACAGACTTAATTTACACAAATTCATCATTGTTTCCTGCAGATTTCCTCCGTAGGAGTTCATCTACTGTTGAGGTAGTTGTGGTAGTTGATGCAGCTGCACTTTCTTCCAATTTACCACTAGGAATAAAAGATAACAAAATTAATAAACCACCTAAACCCGACAATACACTCCATAACAAACTTGAATTAAATGATGGTGCTTTTTCTTTGACCAATAATATAGCATCTGGACTCACATTGATGTCATTAGCTGCAAACATATTCATAGTCTTGGTAAAGGATTCATTATCATAAACCCCTTCAATATTCATCAAAAAAGACAAAGAATCTTCGTTAAAGTTTTTATCCTTAACAATGACATAAGTTATCAAACTCAATGGATTAAGGGTATCGTAATTGGCCAACTGATTGATGGAATAGACTGGGTAAGAAGCATCTACAATGGCGCCTGTTTCTTCATCTTGAGTCGCTAAGTAAGCAGAACTAGCCATCGCCACATTTTCTAATTTAATATACCTTGGCAATTCCCCATTTGGCGTATCTATAATATCTTCTACGGTCATGGGTTTTGCGCCATTAGATTGAGATAAAAATAAAAAATCTTTGAAATTGCCACTAAAAAAAATAAAACAAACAACTAAACCAATTAAACGATAGAGGAGACCAAAGTTCTTTAGGAGATTGAGAACTGGTGATAAAACGGACAAAAATTTCATTAAATACTGTTTTATAGTTGGTTAATAAATAGGTAAAAAGTAGCTCTTTATCACTTATTAGTGTGATAAATCGTTACGATAAAAACTATTTTAAAGGGTTACACATCAAAGGTAACATAATATGTTAATTTTAGAAATTTCTAAGGTGGGAATTTATCATTTGGCTGATTTATTGCAAAATAGGATTATTCCATAGATAAGAGAGCAGGTAAAAAATAATCTACCCGATTAAATTGTTAAAATAATAATCTGAACTAGATAGGATGCTACACTGAAATCTCTTCGAGATTTACACGGATTAATACGGTTTCCTTACTAAACGTGCGCTAGGTCGAGTACTTTTATAACATTTGACCTAGAGCAAATCTAATATAGTAACTGTTTTACCTGTGTATTTTCTAAAAGAAAATCAGTGTCTAATCCTATCTAGTTGGGTAGGTTATTTTTTACCACTTCCCTAATCAAATTAAAAATTGATAAGTTGATTTTAAGGAAAACGACTTTTTTCTCCCTTTTTTATCTGAGGCGCTATACTTTCGTAATCCGAATTTCTACCCGCCTATTTTTTTGTTGCTCCAACTTGTCTAAAGTGCGTTTTGCAGGACGTGTCCCACCAAACCCTTTTGTCGCCAACCTAGTGCTATCTATCCCCTTATCCATCAAATATCTTTTGACAGCAAAAGCTCTAGCGTCTGACAAATCCATTAAATCTTTAGGGTCTCCAGTTTTTTCCGTATGTCCATCAATACGGATGTGAATTTTAGGATTTTCTTTTAATAAGTTGGTTAAATAATCTAAGGAAGGGTAAGAAGTAGCTAAAATTACCGATTCCGTCTGTTTAAAATAAATCGGGTCTATTTTTATTTCAATATTTTCTTTGATGGGGGTCATTTCGATAACTACTGTCTGTGTTGGATTAAACTTGCCTTTTGTAGTCGTCACCACTTTTTTAGTAGCAATGAAATCCGTCAAATTCGCAGTCACTTTAAAGGTCTTTCCTTTGGGTATTCTAAATTCAAAATCGCCATCTTTTGATTTTATAAACCGTTGATAATGTCCTAAGTCCGATGGCCCGTATAATAATTTAGCCGACATTGGTTCTTTAGTATTGGCATTAATTATTTTTCCTTTGACCAAGACTTCCTCTTTTTTAGGACTTGCTACTTTGACTCGATAAATATCAGAAGAACCTTCCCGATTAGAGGTAAAATATAAGTAGCCTGTATGGTCATTAAAATAGGGCTGAGAATCATCTTTATTGGAATTAATGGGGGCGATGAATCTTCTAGGCACTGTCCAATCTGTCCAATTGTCACTATTGCGTTTAGACCTAAATATATCACGTCCACCCATTGCATTGGTTCGATTAGAGGAAAAATAGATGGTTTTTTTATCTTCTGATATAGTCGGCGTATCTTCCGAAAAGGTAGAATTAAGATTTGTCCCCAAATTCATTGGCTCGGTCCAGCCGCCTACCGCATTTTTAAAAGAAACATATAAATCATTGCGTCCATAGCCTTCCGCTCGTTTCAAAGACATGATTAAAACTTCTCCATCTGGACTCATTGTTATGTTTACATTGCTCCCATTGGTGTAATAATTTTCAATCTGAACAGGTTCTGGGAATAGCCAGTTATCCCCTTGTTTTTTGATAATGGAAAAACCTTGGTCCATTCCCCCTCCTTTTAAAAATTGGTTTAATAATAAAAAAGACCCTTCCTCCGGTGTTATGGCACAAATACTATTCGGCAAGGCATTATTCAAAGGTGGGCCGGGATGGGTTAAGGATTTAAATTCGTTTTGCTCAAAACTAGCAATCCATACATCTTGGTTATAAGCCGACCGAGTTGCATTTCTAATTTGTCTACCTGAAATGCTAGAATAAATTTTTGCTAAATAATTATCATATTGGAAGGAAGAAAGGGATAAAAAAAGATTTTCCCCCTCTACTTCTAAGGTCTTATCAAAATCGGGATGCCCAACTCTAGTAAAATAAATAGTCTGCCCATCATAGGATACAATAGGCGCAATCTCATCATATAAAGACGAGTTTATCTCGGCCGGTAATTTTTCCAAAGTGAGTTTATACTGACCAAAAACAAAGATGGTTTGACACAAAAAAAATAATAGAATGCTATTCCTAATATACATAATTTGTAATTTCCAAAAGCTTAAAATTTTGATGGAATTTATAGGTTAGGAATGAATTAAAATTAAAATGCAAATTAAAATTAAAAAACGCACTG
>CAYMSC010000086.1:14054-17383 GCA_964392805.1 uncultured Saprospiraceae bacterium | reverse complement strand
TAAGTAACAAATAAAAAATAACTCCACCATTTCACCGATAATCTT
This sequence comes from uncultured Saprospiraceae bacterium, assembly GCA_964392805.1. Lineage (GTDB taxonomy): Bacteria > Bacteroidota > Bacteroidia > Chitinophagales > Saprospiraceae > JAFMDF01. Next base: position 17,338 of record CAYMSC010000086.1, on the reverse strand, counting down.
TTTAGTCAATACATCGTTATTTTTTTCAGCAATAGCTGGGCTATTCCTTCAAGCATCCTGTCCGCAAGCGGTTCACAAAAGGTGTTTGTTCATCTCGTCTTGACTAAAAATCTTTATCTCCAAATGACAGACTTATTATTTGCTCGTTACTAAGCCGACTATAAAATGAATACCACATTCCAAACCATTAGCCCAATCGACGGCAGCGTTTATGTAGAAAGAGCAACTGCCAGCGAAAAAACAATAAAATCTACCATTGCTATTGCCCAATCCGCTCAAAAAGGTTGGCAAAGTACGAGTATAGAAGACCGTGCTGCTTTGTGTAGAAAAATAGTTGATTACTTTATTGCCAATGCCGATGCGATGGCAGAAGAATTGACTTGGCAAATGGGGCGACCCATTCGATATACGCCCTTCGAAATTACCAAAGGTTTCAAAGAAAGAGCGGACTACATGATTGCCAAAGCTGAGGAAACCTTAGCGGACGTGCAAGTATCGGAAAAAGCAGGCTTCCAACGATTTATTCGGAGAGAAGCTTTAGGAACAGTTCTCGTTTTAGCTCCTTGGAATTATCCCTATTTAACTTCTGTCAATGCAATTATTCCTGCAATTATGGCAGGAAATACGGTAATTCTTAAACACGCTACTCAGACGCCTTTATGTGCTGAAAGATATGCTGCTGCCTTTGAATATGCTGGTTTTCCTAAAGGAGTTTTCCAGTTTATACATGTTACCCATGCGCAGGTAAGCAACATGATTAAAGATGATAGAATTGATTATGTCGCTTTTACAGGTTCCGTTGGCGGTGGTGCTGCTGTTCAACGAGCAATGGGTAGTCGTTTTATCAATGCGGGCTTGGAATTAGGTGGAAAAGACCCCGCTTATGTGCGGGCAGATGCTAATTTAGACCATGCGGTAGAGAATTTAGTGGATGGTGCCTTTTTCAATTCTGGTCAATCTTGTTGTGGAATAGAACGAATTTATGTCCACGAAAATTTATATGATAAATTTGTAGCTGGTTTTGTTGATTTAACCAAAACCTATCAGTTGGGAAATCCCTTAGACAAAGCAATGACATTGGGTCCAATGGTCAAAACATCTGCTGCCAATTTTGCGCAAACTCAAATTGAAAAAGCAATTGCGGCAGGTGCAAGATCATTAGTAGCCCCTACTCACTTTGCCGCACATCAAGCAAATTCTCCTTACATGGCACCTCAAGTTTTAGTGGATGTCAATCATCAAATGGAATTGATGACCGAGGAAACTTTTGCCCCAGTAGTTGGCATTATGCCGGTAAAAAATGATGTAGCAGCTATTCAATTAATGAATGACAGCCAATATGGGCTGACTGCTTCGGTTTGGACATTGAATAATGAAGCCGCTTTAACCATCGGCAATCAAATCGAAACTGGTACTTTTTTTATGAATCGTTGTGATTATTTGGACCCTGAATTAGCTTGGACGGGGGTAAAAAATAGTGGAAGAGGTTGTACTTTATCTGCTTTGGGATATGAAGTTTTGACTCGACCAAAGTCTTTTCATTTAAGAAGTATTTGATATGGGTGAATTTATGACAATAAGTAAAAAGCTAGTATCAAAATAAAACCTTTATTCATTCCTATCTGTTGCTATTCAAAAAGAATATATGTCCAATCTAGTAAATCAGTTAACGATTAATGACACGTTTAATAAAGAACTTCCTGCCGACCCCATTCTAGAAAATACTAGAAGACAAGTAGAAAAAGCTGCATTTTCCTTTGCTACGCCTAAAAAAACGGCGGCTCCTCAATTAATTAGCACCTCGAAAGAAACTGCTGAATTAATTGGTTTATCTACCGATGATACCCAAACGGATAGTTTTTTACAAACGTTTTCAGGCAATGCTGTTTTGGAAGGAACAAAGCCTTATGCCATGTGCTATGGTGGGCATCAATTTGGTAATTGGGCTGGACAGTTGGGAGATGGACGAGCGATTAATTTGACAGAAGTGGAACATCTAGGAAAAACTTGGGCTTTACAATTAAAAGGGGCAGGACCAACGCCTTATTCCAGAACAGCAGACGGATTGGCAGTCTTACGGTCATCTATTCGAGAATTTTTGTGTAGTGAAGCGATGTATCATTTGGGAGTTCCTACGACTAGAGCTTTATCCTTGGCTTTGACAGGAGATGAAGTTTTACGAGATGTGTTATATAATGGTAATTCAGCCTATGAAAAGGGGGCGGTAGTTTGTAGAGTTGCACCGAGTTTTATTCGATTTGGCAACTTTGAAATATTTGCTTCTCGTAGAGATACTGAAACTTTAACAAAACTGGTCGATTATACTATCAAACATCATTATTCCCATTTGGGCGAACCCTCCAAGGAAACTTATATTGCTTTTGTAAGAGAAGTTGCACAGAAAACGATGAAGATGATATTACATTGGCAACGAGTTGGTTTTGTGCATGGCGTGATGAATACCGATAATTTATCCATCCTTGGACTAACGATTGATTATGGGCCATATGGTTGGTTAGAAGGCTACGACCACGGTTGGACACCCAATACTACCGACCGACATCAAAAACGCTATCGGTTTGAAAACCAACCAGATGTAGGGCTTTGGAATTTGTTGAAATTGGCAAATGCCATCTATCCTCTAATAGAAGATGCTGCTCCTTTGGAAGCTATTTTACAGGAATATAAAGCCAATTATGAACCTGCTTATCAGCAAATGATGAAGGATAAATTGGGCTTAGAAGATTCCTACGAAGAAGACCAAAAATTAATTACACAATTAGAAGAAATACTGCATTTGACAGAGACAGACATGACTATTTTTTTTAGAAATTTAGCTAATTTCAAAAAAGAAACAAACGTCGAAGCAGCGGAAGATAAAGCGTTTTTGAATCCTGTATTAGCTGCCTTTTACAAACCAGAAGAATTAACCGGCAATGTTTTAGCATACTGGAAAACTTGGTTCGCAAATTATGCCGCAAGATTAAAAATAGCCAATAGTTCAGATGCAATAAGAAAGGCAAAAATGAATAGGGTGAACCCCAAATATGTACTTAGGAATTATATGGCACAAGTAGCAATTGATGCTGCGGACAATGGAGATTATCAATTAATAAACGACTTCTTAACATTATTGTGCCAACCTTATGCAGAACAACCAACAATGGAAAAATGGTTTGCTAAACGACCAGAATGGGCTAGGCATAAGGTGGGATGTTCTATGCTGTCTTGTAGTTCTTGATGGATAGATTTATGATAGGTGTTGGTTAAGAGAAATATTTTAA
>CAYMSC010000086.1:0-13954 GCA_964392805.1 uncultured Saprospiraceae bacterium | reverse complement strand
TCAATCTCAAATTAGCCAAATTCTCAAAATTAAATTTGGGAATTAATGGACATTTTTTTCATTTGATTTTGAAGTTGAAGTTGATTTTGAAGTTGAAGTTTTTCTCTTTTATTGTCCTAATATAAAATTTCTGATATATGGTTTTTTCAAGACAAGTCAGCTATACCTGTATTATATTTTTCTCACCACTAAACTACCAATAGAATACCCCGCTCCAAAAGAACAAATCAATCCATAATCCCCACTTTCCAAATCTTCATTATACCTATTAAATGCAATTAGCGAACCTGCCGAAGCAGTATTAGCAAATTCATCTAAAACAATAGGTGCATCTTCTTGACTGGGTTGTCTATCTAATAACATTTTACAAATCAAGCGATTCATATTAATATTAGCTTGATGTAACCACCATCTCTTTATATCAACGGCGGTTAAATCATGTTTAGCAATATGGTCGCCAATATGTTTAGCTGCCATTGGGCAAACTTCTTTGAATACCTTTCTACCTTGCTGGTGAAAATATTGCTCGGCCGCCAGTGGGTTCCCATTATTAGCATTCATCACATAGCCAAAATTAGACCGAATATTATTGGAAAAATGCGTTAAGGCTTTAGTACTTAATACTTCGTATTGATGCTCAGAAGTTGCCGTTTCCGCTTTTTCTATAATCGTAGCGACTGATACATCTCCAAAAATGAAATGGCTATCTCTATCTTTATAATTAACCTGCGGAGAAGTCAATTCTGGATTGATTACCATCACACAATTAGCCGTTCCCGCTTTAACCATTTCGTAGCCTCTATGCAGCCCGAAAGTAGCAGCAGAACAAGCAACCAACATATCAAAACCAAAACCGTCAATGGCTAAAGCTTTTTGTACTTCAATGGCTATGGCAGGGTAATAACGCTGGGTATAGGCACAAGCTACAATCACTACATCAATATCTTTACCCGTTTTATTAGCAGCAACCATCGCTTTTTTCGCTGCATGAATGGCTATTTCTGCTTGGTCAGAAAGTGCAGTTTCTTCCCTTGCTGGAATATTAGGCATCATTCGGTTGATATCCAATGTACCTTCTTTTACATAAATGTATCGGCTTTTAATACCCGAAGCTTTGAAAATAAACTCTGCGGAAGAATGAGGTTTTGCCACTACAGTTCCAGCATCGATAGCCGTAGCATTTTCTGAATTATATTTATCAGCATAAGCATTATAACTTTCTACTAATTCTTCATTAGTTATGGTATGTTCTGGCTTCCATAAACCAGTTCCACTAATAACAACGGATTGACTCATAATTGATTACTTTAAGCACTTAAATGAAGCTGCAAATATGATAAATTATAAATTAATTAAACAATAATTTTTCTTTTTTTAATTAACAAATGATAACATAAGTCTCCTAATCGCTATCTTCATATTGCTATAATCACAACTATAAATTCTTTGAGAATATCCTTTTGCCGCTTCAACAGACTCATGTTTGGCTTCAATAGGTAATGTATCCTGTGTTAATCCTAATGCTAGTTTGATGCCATCGGGAAATTTACAAGGATGTGCCGTTGCTAAGCAAAGTGTTTTGGTATTAGGTAACAGTTGACTGGATAAATTTTGGGCGGCGGTAACCGCAACAGCAGCATGTGGGTCTAATAGGTAATTTTCTTTTTCAAAAACATTTTTTATCGTTGCTAGCGTTTGCTCATCAGAAATAGTAGCTGCCAAATAACCATCACTATAAGCTTTAAAAGTTGCCTTATCAAAAATAACTTTGCCTGTTTTTTCAAACTCAGCTATCCATGCTTTAATTTTTGCTGGTTGTTCTCCAATAGCAAAATATAAATATCGCCAAAAATTATAAGGAATTAAAATATCAATTGCTGATGCTTGGCAGGTTATAATGTCTTTTTTCAAAAAAATGCCTTGGGTAAAAATTCTGTATAAACAAGCATTTTGATTATTGGCAATAATAAATTTTCCGACAGGTAAACCCATCATTCTAGCCAAAGACCCAGCACATAAATTGCCAAATGCACCAGATGGTACGGCAAAATTTAGTGGCGCTCCTACCCTATCCACTGTTTGTAAATAGCCATAAAAATAATGGACTGTTTGCATCATTACTCTTCCCCAGTTAATGGAATTTACACTAGATAAATTAAGTTCATTTTTAAAAGATTTATCTCCAAATAAATCCGCAATCAATAAATCTAAATCATCTGCTCCATCTCGGCAATTGGACACGCCAACGGCAAAGACATTAGGAGCGGTGATGGTGGTCATTTGCCGTTCCTGTTCCTCGGTTATCAGCTCTTTGGGATATAAAACCCATGTATTTAGGAATTCCTTGCCAATGCTAGCATGGGCAGCAGCAGGGCCAGTATCCCCAGTTGTAGCTACAATTACAGACATTTTCTCTCCTTTTCTTTTCAGAAAGAAATTAAATAGATTGACAATAAATCCCATTGCTACATCTTTAAAAGATAAGGTTGGGCCATGAAATAATTCTTGTATATAAAAATTGGGGTATGATTTTAAGGGATGATTAGGAATCAAATCTTTATGAAAAAAGGGGCTAAAACTTTCCTCCAATAATTGCTTTAGCTCTTTTTCAGAAATTGCTGATTCCTCAATAAATCTCGACAAAATTTCGTAGGCAACTTCCGTATAGCTATACGCTTTCCAATCAGCTAATTCTGCTAAAGAAATTTTCGGTAATTTAGTAGGCACATAAAGTCCTCCGTCTTCTGCAAATCCATTTAAAATGGCCGTTTCAAAATCTACTGGTTGTCCTCCGCCTTTATTGCTTACAAATTGAATCATAATATTTATATATTTGGGTTTTCTGGCAAAGATAATTTTTGTTAGAGGTTTAAGTGGTAATATAAAAATAATTTTTCTACCTTTTTTAAATCACCTTATGCGAGTTGCCATTATTGGAACAGGTTTTATTGCCAATACTCATGTTGAAATTTTACAGTCAATGGGTCAAGAAGTACATTATGTGGTCCATAAAACTTTAGAAAAAGCTCTATCTTTTGCCAAAAAATGGAAAATTCCTAATGCCACAACCGAGTATTCTAAGGCATTAGCAGCTTGTGAGGTCATACACCTTTGTACCCCGCCTTTGGTGCATTTTACCTATGCTAAGGAAGCAATACTTGCCAATAAACACCTTATTTGCGAAAAGCCATTAACCATCGACCCAAATGAAGCCAAAGAATTATATCATTTAGCAAAAACCCAAAATGTTATAGCTGCCGTTAATTTTAATGTCAGATTTCATAGTGCAATTGCCCAGGCTAAACAAATGATAGGACAAGCCTCATTTGGTGACATTCGATTAATTTATGGTTCGTATTTACAAGAATTTCATGCAGAAAGTGATTTTTATAGTTGGCGATATCAAACAAAGTTAGGTGGAAAGATGCGTGCAACAACCGAAATTGGGTCTCATTGGATTGATTTGATTTGTCATGTATCAGGTTTGAAAATAGCAGCAGTCGCTGCTAATTATGCCAATTTTCAACCTACTAGATATTTAACCAAGGATAAAATGATTCATCCGACTGAAAAAGAAAACAGTCAATCTATTCAAATCCAATCTGAGGATGCCGCAACTATTCTTTTAAAATTTACGAATGGAGCAATTGGTAATTTGGTATTGTCAGAAGTGGCTCATGGCCGAAAAAATCAATTACAATTTGACATTACAGGAGCACATCAATCTATTTGGTGGAATAATGAGCAACCTTATCAGTTACACCAGGGGCAAAAAGGGCAACCTGCAATGATTCATACGAACCCTTTTGGGGGTGGATTTACCGAAACTTTTAGGGCATTTTTTAAAGCTGTATATAAACAAATAACTCATCCCTCTTCCCCTCAGAATTACCCAACTTTTGAAGATGGTTATATCAATGCGCTCGTTTGTAATGCTATTTATGAAAGTGCTAAAAATAATGCTAAATGGGTGACTGTTTCAATGACTTAGGAACTTTGAAAAAATACTTAAAAATCAATTTATGTTACCAAAAGTAAAAGCCCTCATCGACCATTATCAGTTTGATAAAATTCCAATTGAAGGAACTTTATACAAAAGTACCTATGTAGCCCAAACCACTATTGGCAAAAGTCCAACGGGAACAGCCATTATAGGGATGTATAGTCACTCGCCTTATAGTGTCTCCACCTTTCACCGCTTGCAATATGATGAAGTTTGGCATTTTTATAAAGGCGACCCTTTTGTTTTACATTTATTGTTGCCAAATGGAGGCTATCAAAAGATAATAATGGGGACAGATATTTTAGCAGGACAAAAGCTTCAATTTGTTGTTCCTGCAAATGTATGGCAAGCAGGGGAATTATTACCAAAAGGCACCTTTGCTTTGTACGGTTGTACGATGGCACCGGGATTTACTGGAAGTTGTTTTGAAGGGGGCGCTAAAGGTCCCTTAATCAAAAAGTATCCCAATCAAAAAAAAGTAATTGAGCGATTGACAGCAACAGGGCACGAAACAAAAATGCCTGCGGATTATACCCAATGACCTTAATAAAATTGTAAACACCGTTACAAATATCTAATAAAAAATGTACTTTTGGAAAAATAAAAATATCTGGCGAAAATTCGCTAAACAAATTTATATTACAAGCATTAAAAGCTTAGCATTAATATAAATTCCTCCTTTTTAACTCAAGCAAAATTTAATTGATATGAAAAGTCTATTTTTTGAAGAAGAACACGATTTATTTAGAAGTACTTTACAAGATTTCTTTAAAGCCGAAGTTATGCCCTATATCAACGAATGGGAAAAAAATGGGAAGGTAGATAGAAGTGTCTTAAAAAAGATGGGAGAAATGGGATTCTTGGGACTAGAAGTGGAGGAAAAGTATGGCGGAATGGGAGCAGACTTTATGTATAGCATGATTTTATGTGAGGAAATGGGAAGAACGGGTAGTTGTGGTTTTGCAACGGTAGTATCTGGTCATGCTTATTTAGCCATGAATTATTTAGTGCATGCAGGTTCCCCATTTATCAAAGAAAAATATTTAGTGCCGAGTGTAACTGGGCAAAAAATTGGTTCTTTGTCGATGACCGAACCATTTGCCGGTTCAGATTTAAGAGCTATTCGAACAACCGCAAAATTAGAAGGAGACCATTATATTGTTGATGGGTCTAAAACTTTCATTTCAAATGGCTTTTATGGGGATTACACTGTTGCAGCGGTAAAAACGGAATCAGGCATTTCTATGATTGTGATTGATTTGGATGCAGAAGGGGTTTCGAGAGCAAAATTAGACAAGGTAGGCATTAGAAGTTCTGATACAGCGGAATTAGCATTTAATGGTGTAAAAGTGCCAAAAGAAAATTTATTGGGAGAAGAAGGCAAAGGGTTTTATTACATGATGGAAAGTCTACAAGTAGAGCGTTTATCTTTGGCTATCAGTAACATCGGATTGATGGAATATGTTTTGGACATTACCTTGCAGTATATGTCAGAAAGAATGGCATTCGGTAAATCCATCGATAAATTCCAAGTTTTAAGACATCGAATCGCAGATATTGCTACCGATATTGAAGCATGGAAATCATTTATGTATCAAACAAGTTATCGACTAGCCCAAGGCGAACATGTGGTGAAAGAATGTTCTATGCTAAAACTAAAAACAGGAGACTTGTTAAATAGTATGGTTTATGAGTGTGGTCAAATGTTTGGCGGATATGGATTCATGGAAGAGTACCCAATCGGTAGAATTTATAGAGATGTTAGAGTCATTCCTGTCTATGGCGGTACTTCTGAAATTATGAAAGAAATCATTGCTAAAATGATTATTGATAAAAAGAGTTATAAGCCAGCTTATAAGAGCTAAGCTTCAAAAAAATAAACAATGGCAAAAGAATACATCAATATTCGTAATTTAAAATTTATGCTACACGAGGTTTTAGACCTTAGTGTATTAAATAGCCTTCCAAAATTTCAGGATTACGATGCCGAAGCCTACGACATGGCTTTGGATGCGGTAAAGGATATTTCTGATACCCACCTCTTCCCTATTTTCACCGAAATGGATAAGAAAAAAGCTTATTATGATGAGGAAGAAGGCGTAGTAAAAGTGCATCCTGGTTTACATAAAGCGATTAAGGTATTAGGGGAAGGAGGTTGGATTGGTGCTTATGCGGATTATGATATGGGTGGTCAACAGATGCCTAATTTGTTGTTAAATTCTGGTAGATTAATCATGCACGCTGCCAATGCAAATGCTTCAGCTTATACCCTACTCACGGACGGTGCATCCAATCTTATTCGGGCTTTTGCCACGAAGGAATTACACGATGCCTATGTTCCGAAAATGATGTCGGGAGATTGGCAAGGAACAATGTGTTTAACGGAGCCACAAGCAGGAAGTTCGCTTTCTGATGTTACGACAAGTGCCACACCTAACGAAGATGGTTCTTTTAATATTAAAGGTCAAAAAATCTATATTTCTGGAGGCGACTACGAAACGACGGAAAATATTATTCACCTCACTTTAGCAAGAATTGACGGTGCGCCAGCAGGTACCAAAGGAATCTCTTTATTTGTGGTACCTAAATACAGAAAAGAAGCAGAAAAATTTGTTGGCAATGATGTTGTAACCGCTGGTCTTTTTGGTAAAATGGGGCAAAAAGGATATGTTGCTGCCCACTTAATGATGGGTGAAAGTGAAGATTGTAAAGGCTATTTGGTTGGAAAACCGCATAATGGTTTACGATACATGTTCCAGATGATGAATGAGGCGAGGATTGGAACAGGGGCGATGGCTGCAGGTACGGTAAGTGCTGCTTATCATGCCAGTTTACAATATGCGAACGAACGTCCACAAGGTCGACATCCATCGAATAAAGATAATACAAAACCACAAGTATTAATCATCGAACACGCCGATGTTCGACGGATGTTACTTTTCCAAAAAGCGATTGGAGAAGGCAGTATTGCTTTGGTGCAATTATGTTCGTTATATTCAGATATAGCCGAAAACGCTGAAGGCGAAACTAAAGAAAATGCCCATTTAATGCTCGAATTATTAACCCCTGTTGTTAAATCTTTCCCTTCGGAATGGGGAAATATAGCGGTTAGTGCAGGGATGCAAGTATTGGGTGGGGCTGGATATACGGATGATTTTCCATTGGAACAATACTATCGAGATATTCGGGTCAATGCTATTTATGAAGGAACGACGACCATTCACGGAATGGATATTTTAGGTAGAAAAGTGATGCTACATAACGGGAAAGCTTTGAAATTGATGTTGAAAGAAATGAAGCAAACAATGGCAGAAGCGCAATCCGTTGAAGAACTAAAACCCTACGCCGCTAAACTCGAAGAGGGTGCTAAAACACTACACGGTACAACTTTACACTTGATTGATGTAGCCACTAAAAATCGACCAGAAGTCTTTTTATCTGATGCCACTTTATACTTGGAATTCTTTGGTATTGTCCTCGTTTCTTGGCTATGGTTAAAACAAGGCGTAGTTGCCCAAAAAGCTATTGCAAATAAAGCGATGGGTGATGATTATTTATTTTATCAAGGCAAAGTGCATACGATGAAATATTACTTTGAATATGAATTACCTAAAATTCAAGCTTTACGAGATAGGCTAATTAGTGAAGATCGTTTGACGGTGGATATTGAATCGGCTTTTATTAATTAATTTGGAATAACATGGATGAAAAATATAAAAATTACCTCAATGTAGGGACTATTTTCGGAATTTTAGCCTTCTTTTCTGGATTATATATGTTGTACGATGGCAATACATTAATAGGAATTTCTGGTTCTCTTACTGGTTTATTGGTAGCCTATACATCTTCTATTGGTGCGACTAAGGATAGTCCAAAGTGAAATGTTTTTTCACTAATTGACTTTGATTTTATAAAAAACAAACTTATTGGCAAGGGACTTACAGACTGACCCTGAAAAGTAATTTTTCCGACTTGCAAAGTTTTGATTGTCAAATAATTAAACTTCCCAAGTCTTGAAGACTTTTTAAGTTTTTAGTATTCACAATCAGCTTATTTAGTGCTTGTTGGGAATTTATCCTCCAATAAAATCGGAGCAATCTGTGTCCTTTTAATAATTAGTAGAACATATCTGTGCCACAGATAATTAAAGGGACACGGATTGTTTAGACAGAAATATAATTGTTTTCATGGTTAAGAATTATTAGTCAGAAAATTTTAAATGAGTAAAAGTAATTTATATTTCAGTACCATATTGTTGAAAAAATACCATCACAACATCAACACAATCCCAATCATCTCCTCCAATCACTAAATATCAAAAAAAAGCATTTGTTAACTTAAAAAAAGAGCTCCCAGAAACCCAAAGTTCTGAAAGCCCTAACTATTTTCGCATAAAGTCTTACAAATCAATCTCCGTATCAAAGCTAAATGTATCCTCATCTGCTCCTTTAGACCCAAAATAATCGGTCCAAAATTCCGCAGCTTTGGCAATTTTTCCATCATTCTTTTTATCGATTGGATAAACCACAAAGATGTCTAAATCAGACACATCTTCAGGGTCGCAGGTCGCATCAATTCGTTTTTGCCAATCCTTTTGATTGTTGTTTTTTCCATGAAAATTGGCAATGGCACTATTTTCTAGCATATCCGAATAAATCAAAACAATCTTCTTATTGGCATCACTTTTATTCAATTTTTGCATCCCTTTACATATTGGTTTTATTAAATGGGAACTGTTCAATTCTTTACCCCTGTATTGCTCATTTATTTCCATTAAAGCAGCGGATAATTTAGTCTTAAATTTATCTATTTCCTTTTGCCTTAAAAATTTATTGGCTTCAAATTCAGATTTCCCTGCTTTTAACTTAACCGTCTTGCTACGAGCCGCCGATAAATCATATAAAGGAAAAATTTTAACCTTCCCAAAATTGGGACTTCCATTCTCCCCTACCTTTAACAGTTCTGCATAATTGTCCAAATCTTCGCTTATTTGATGGCTATAATCTTGTCCTTCTGTAAAGTCTAAATAAATATAAAGGTCTGTTTCGGTTGGTGGCGAAGTATTGCACGCAAGCGTGAATAAAACTAAGCTCATTAACATTATTAAATTTTTCATGTTTTATTGGTTTTTAAAATGATTAAAAAATGTGTGAGAAGTCAGAGGGCAGACCGAAAATTAAAATTTACTGTGAGAAGTCAGACCAGAAGAATCTTAATACAGCGGCAACCATTATTTGCATCTATATTTTCAGACCTCTGACAGTCTATGAAATAAACGGTCTGACTTCTGACTTCTGTTTCTAATTCGGGTCTAATTCTGCCACCGCCGCAAAGTGTAAATTCAAATTAGGCACTTGATTTTTCCAGCTATCAGGGGACTGTCGGTCCTTCCGCTGACTAAGGTTAGCCGAACGATATTTACTGACAGCAATATGATAACAAGCATCAATAATTTCTTCTAGTGCCGCAAAGGAATTTAATAATTCATCATACCGCTGTACATATTCACTATGCTGAGTAACCAAAGTATTTTTCTTGTTATTTAATGCCGTCTTTCCTGTTTCAAAAGCATCGTGAACAACTTTTAAAGCTTGATTCTTTTGAGCAGACAAAGCGGTCTTTTCTTGATTGAGTCTATCATTTTCTTGATTAAAGTCCTTTTTAGCTTTTAGGTAATCTTCATAAATATGCTCCAATTCGTAGCTTTCATCATGTCGAAAATAAGCCGCTAAAACGCCGATAATAAAGAGAATCAAGTTCAAACAAGTAAAAATGACAATATTCAAATCATTGGGTGCTTGTCCCATTGCCTCTGCCAAAACAGCAGTACGGAAAATGGACACGCCAAAATTAAAAATAGCAAATACGGCGATACACAAGATGGCAAAATAGGTATATTCTTTCTTTTCTCTTCGCTGCTTTACAAATACACCTGTAAAATGTGCTAAGACTGGAATCGCAATAGCTAAACTACTTGCCATAATCATAGTAATGAAAAAAGCTTCTCCAAATTTTTGGAATATCTGCAAGTTTAAAGGGACTTCTGCTAGTCCAATTCCTAGTAATAGCAAAAAGTATAAAATTCCACTTTTGAAGTGAATTAACGGATGATTTCGCCCTGTTTTCCCTTGAATATCCTGCAAATCTTGCCGCACTTCCCGAAATTCTCTTTCTGCCGTATGTACTTTTTCCGCCAAATCATGTTCTCTATCCTGATACGCTCGGTCAATTTCATTGATTTCCGCCATACGCTTTTGGTTTAAAGCATCCAACTCTTTAGTATGGTTGGCTTCTCCATTTTCGGCAAAATCGGTTAATTTTTGGGCATATACTTTCGCCGCTAAATGAGGTCCATCCATATAAGGTTTTCCTTTTTTACGGCATTCGGCTAATAATTTTCTGTACTCATTTCTAAGTATGTTCTCATTCGGGCTCACTTGCGTATCTTCCATAGAAGGTATTCCTAAAAATCCATCCTTTTCTCCTAAAGTAAGGGCTTGTTTTTCCAAAAGTGCATGAGTGGTTAAAAAATCTTTTTTTGCTTGGCTAACTAATTCGGAGATTAGTGTTGGTGGGCTTCCTGAATTTAATTTTGTTTCTTTCATTTGTTTTACGTTTTTCAAAGCTGTATTAGCTTTTAGGTTTAAAAATGTTTTATTTGATAATCGTGTTATAGCAACAGTTCTTTATTTAAAAATCACGAAGTGATTGAAGATGAATAACACCGTAACTTGTCCCAGTTTACCCCGATTTTTCGGGGTATTTTTAATCGGGATGAAATGCGGTGAGCGCAAGTTTCGGAAGGAAAACTTACAACTCTGGAAGAGTTGAATGTGAATTTCCATGTTCAACTCCTCCAGAGTTGTAGGTTTGATTCTATTTACCACTATTTCCCCGCATTTCATACGGGGTTATTTACGTTTAATCCCTTCGGGATTCGTGATTTGTCAAAATGGGAACTACTGGTATTACAGGCTTTCATTAAGTGAAAGCGAATAGTTTTTTTCTTTTTTAATTTATGAATGATTTTTAGAAAATAGAAGTCCGTAATGTTATGTTTCCAAAGTTTTTTAGCAATAATTCATAACCACCAAAACTTGTCCTGTATTTATGACGATTACGTTTAACTAATCGAAATTCCTGAAACATAGCTTCATCTAATTATCTATTTTCTTATACTCACAATATTAGTCGTTTCTATCATTAAAATCGACTTTGTTCGATAAATGCTTGGAATTAATAGATTTTCCAAGGAGGTCTACTGATTTTAGTTAATATTAATTTTTAATTGCCATAAAGATACTTATTACTAGGTAATTATTTAGGGGATTTATGTAGTTCTATTGTCTTGTTATTGGTATATCTAGTTTCCAGTATATTTTATACTTTCAGAGAATTTGTGCTAAACTATTCTTTACAATAATAAACCCGTCTAAAAAATGAAAATAACAATTATTTGCTTACTCTTTTTGCTAAGTTCTTGTGGTAGTTATCACATTGAGGGCGGAGGAGCCTTTAATATAGGTAATTATGAACAGAGGGCTAAAGATTCTACCACGGGAACAGGCTTTTATGTTAAAGCTGGTTGGTATCGATATAGAGAAGAAGGTATAGGAATTAGTTTAAATTATCAACCCAATATTGGTTATTTTAGTTTTCCTACAGCTAGTACTATTGGTTTTGGGACTGCTGAATTGAAGTATCGAAAATTAATTGGAGTAGAAAATAAGCCTAAAATTGGTTTAGGTTTCGGACTTGGGGGGGGATTAACATTAAGTGAAGGTGGGACTTCTTCTTTTGATATAGGTTCAGGAAGTGGAGAACTGAGTTTGCATACTAAAAATGGAAAAATTTATGGTATATTAAGGAGTAAACACTATCTAAATTTAGGTAATTTAAAGCCAGAGAATAATGGTGCTTATAATCATGCCTTCCAAGTGGGAGCAGGTTTTAATTTTTAAAAAATGAAAACATATCTTACCTTTTTTTTCTATAGCATCATTCTTAATAGTTATGCGCAACTTCCTGCTAATATTAATGAAGCGCAAGAGATAGAAGATTTTATTCTATTCAATGAATTACTAGCTAAAGAATACGCGCCTCTTTTTAAACAACAAGTTTCCAGAGAATTTAGTCCAGCCATAGCAGATATATTGGGAATTAGAGATTTAATCATCGGATTTGACTTTGACGATGATTGGATAATGGATAATAATTGGGAAAATTGCCACGATATAATTAATAGCTTTCCTGCCCCTAATGAAATTATTAATCTACCGTCTTTAAAACCTAAAATTTACTACATGGTTACTTGGTTAGAATGTGAATGGATTATAACCTATGCTTATTTTCATCCTATAGATTGGAGTAAATGTGATTGGCCAATAATAGGCAGTGGTTATGATTGGTATGATGAACACGAAAATGATGTAGAAGCCGCAGTATTATATGTTTCTAGAGAAACAAAGGAAATCATTGAACTTAAAACCATTTTTCATAATACTACTTTATCGACTACCATGCCGTCTTTCGATAGCTTAAATCATCCTATTATTAAAATAAAAAATGAGACGCACAGTGGAATACCTTGGGATGTGTCTGATGACCCCGAAGGTACTGGTTGCGTTCAAGAATTTGATTTTTATATAGATTATAAAGTAGCAGAAAACGAATCAGAAGTCTTATTAGATTACGAAAATAAAATGGGGAAATATGAATTAGTTAATATTTTTGGTAAAGGTGAATTGTATAGTCGAAAAACAGATAATAGAGTAATGAATCAAGCAGAAAGATTAATTGGAGATAATGGTATTGGGAAAAATAAAGCAAGCGTTCCTTGGGCTTTTCCTGCAATTAATTTATGCGACCCATCCCCTTCCGCTAACTGCTTTAATGAAAAAATTATTTTTAATCAATGTTCCTCAACAGCAATCAATAATACAAAGATTTTAGTTTACCCAAATCCAGCAAAAGGTCACTTAAACATAACATTATTAGGTGCAGCAGAAAAACTAGAATACGTCTCTATATTTGATAACTTAGGAAAGTTATTGAGTGATCATAAGTTATTTTCAAATCAACAAACTATCAATATTAGTCATTTATCAAGCGGAATATATTTTTTAAATTTCAATAACGCTGACAATAGTTTTGTTAAAAAAATAATCATTGAGAATTGATAGATTATTCCTTCAAAATTGATAACGTAAACCTGTTGTAAAAACTAAAAATGCACCTCCTAATGAAAATCTACCTTCTATAGTAGCTTGTAGCTTATCCGTTAATAAATAATTTACGCCTGTTCCAAGGTTTAATTGGAGGTCAGTTCTTGTTTCTTTTATACCAAAAAAATCAACATTCTCTTTAAAAAAACCTAAACCACCTAATACATAATAATCCCACTTTTCTTTTTTTAAAAATATAAATTGAGCAATTCCATTCATCTCCCAAAAAGAAACAGGTGCCTGCTTATCAAAATAATAGATGTAATCAACCAGAATACACCAATTTTTATTGATTGTAAAAGCAGTCTTTGCTTGAATACCAAAATCTTTTCCCTCTATACCATAAGCTAAACTACTACCGACTGAAAGTTGAGCAGAAACATTTGTTAAAAAGAAACAACAAAAAATTAAGAAGTAAAAAGAAATTTTCATTTTTCAAAAGGCTAACTAAATAGTACAATACATAGGTTTGTTATAAGACAGGCTAACTAAAAAAATCCCCTATGCTTTTTTAACAATTTATAGCACCAATTTCATTAGATTAATCAAAAAATTCAATCTATGTATTAGACCAAGGCCGTCAGGTTAGAGCATCAGATTGAAAATAGATATTTACTAATTTTTTAATTTGTGTAGAATCCGTTGCTAATTTAATCCCTAGTCCTGTTAAGAACTCAACATGGGTAGGGGTAGGATATAAATTATCTAAATTCTTATTTTTTCGTGC
>CAYMSC010000085.1:14338-17456 GCA_964392805.1 uncultured Saprospiraceae bacterium | reverse complement strand
ACCAAAATAAGCTCGTCCAGATGACCAACTTATTATTTCGTCGTTACTAAGTCAATTTTTGAAAAAGCTCATCAAACCATCTAACAATCAAACCATCATTTAACTAATCCTTCTCATTTCTCGCTTTTTAGATAAAACCATTGGAATCCATTGATTTATTTGAAATAAATGCAATCTATCCTGCATCCCTTCCAAAAATTAGGTGTCCTTAAAAGAAAATAATATTCAACATTAACACCTAAATCTTTTAAAATGAGCCTTTATATCACCCGAAAAGAAAGAATCCCTACAAAATTTATTCGTCCATTTACATTAACCTTATTTATTGCTTTCCTTATTGTTAATTCAATTTCTTTGACCGCACAAAATTCTTCTGAAGCATGGCTGTATGGTCAAGTCACCACTTGGGATGGAGATACCTACGAAGGCCAACTTCGATGGGGCAAAGAAGAGGCATTTTGGACGGATATGTTTAATGCTAGTAAGACTGAAAATGAAAATTTAACCTATTTAGACAATGATATAAAAAATCGAATTGCGGAAAGTCGAAATAATAGAAACGGCTGGTCGACGGGTAGAAGTTGGGGTGGTTGGGGTAGCCGAAATGTTAATCATAATAATGGTCATAATTTTATACATCGATTTTCCGTACAATTTGGAGATATTCAACAGATAAAAAGAAAGAATAGCTCGAAGGTGTATGTCAAAATGAGAGATGGCGAAACCGTAAAATTAAATGGTTCGGGTTACAACGACATCGGTTCAAAAATTAGAGTGTATGACCCAGAAATTGGTAAAATTGAATTAGATTGGTCGGACGTAGAAATCGTTGATTTTAAACCTACGCCTAAAGGATTTAAGAGTTATATTGGTGAACCATTATTTGGAACGGTGAAGTCTTGGACAGGCGATTATGAAGGCTATATTATCTGGGATAAAGACGAGCGGGTTGGTTCAGACAAGCTAGACGGAGAAACAAGAGATGCTGATATGTCCATCGAATTTGCCAATATTGTTAGTATCAAACAACGAGGAAATAGCAGTGAAGTCACCTTAAAAAGTGGTAGAACTTATCGAATGGGTGGTTCTAATGATGTTGATAATGAAAATCGTGGAGTCGTCGTCGTTATGCCAGGAAAGGGTAGAGCAGTAGTAGATTGGGATGATTTTGATGAAGTCGTTTTTACAGATAAACCTACCGTAGCGCTAAAAAGCTATAACAGTTTTGTCAAGCCAGAACGAATTTATGGTACAGTGACCACAGAGGACGGAAAAATTTATACGGGAAAAATTGTCTATGATTTAGATGAGACTTATAGCTACGAAATCTTGAATGGTCAGATAAAAGATACCGAATTTGAGATTCCATTTCGTGCCATCAAAAGCATCCAACCAAGAGGAGGGGATGAAAGTTTAGTTACTCTAAAGTCGGGGGGGGAATATGAATTAGATGATGCTCAAGATGTTGACGAAAAAAATACAGGTATTTTAGTTTTTGATAAAGCAGAAGATAACGACCCCATTTATATCTTTTGGGAAGATGTGAAATTGGTAGAATTGAAGTGATTTTGAGTTTCGGGTTGTGGGTTTAACTCGTTACCCGAAACTTACTTCCATCATGCTACCTTTTCTTCTTCTAAGCCTTCCAATATTTTTTGATAAGTATATATATCATTTAAACTTGCTTTTCCCCACTGGGGGGCATATCCTTGTTGTAATAAAAAATAATCGGCTACGACATCTGCTTGTTGTTCAAAATTAAAGTCAAGTAACCGTTCCCTATTAGTTAATTTTTTTTGAATGGCTTCGACCCCGCCATAATTGTAGCCCATATGGGTATGTTGAGCGATTAAAGCTCGAATCATATAAATGGCACCCATTTTCTGATATTGCCAAATGTGCATTAATTCATGGATAAGGATATGATTGGCCATTCTTTTCCAACAATTAATCAGATTAAAACTTACATAGCAAAAATGATATTGTTTAGGCCCTGCCCAAGCCGTTTCATCTATTCTAACGAGCTGGTAATCAATGCTATTTCCATAGACCGTTTTAGCCATTTTTATTTCCCAATCTTGTAAAGGACGAGTTTTAGATTTGGCAAAATCCGTAACCGTCTCATATAGCTCACCAATTCCAAATATTTCTAAAAATAGAACAAAAAATTCAGCCAACCATAAAAGAATAACAGAAGCTCTACTACGCTTCAATGCTTCCTCTTTCCAATATTCTTGTCGACTCATTTGGAAGGTGAATCCACGAAAAATGTGATACCCAAAGCGCCACAATCGGGTAGGCAGAAGCTTAAAGAATCGAACAAAGCGACGGCCCATAGCTTTAAACTTAAAAGAAAGAATAGATGATTTTTTGGACACGATTAACTAATTTTAGAAAGCGAAGTTATGAATTTTTAAGGATTGTTTTGTGCCTAACTTTAATTACAATATCTTGCGAAGACAACGTTTGAATAAAAAGTGTCCAATCTAATGCAATAAAATTTATACTTTAGCTTATGCGATATTTACCGATTTATTTCGCTTTATGTTTCTTAACGATTTTTTCTTGCAAACAAGAAGCATCATCTGGAGATTATTCCCATGTTCCCGATGCCTTTCAAGTGACAATAAGCACCCCCGCTGGTCAAAGTACCAATCAATCTTTTTTACCAATAATGGGAAATTTAGGCTATTTAGACGAATCCAAAAATATTGGGGTATTGGTATTATCAGAGCGGGTTGAATCGGGAAATGTAATCAATGCAAGACCCATAGGCACCCTTTTATTACAAGAGGAAAATGAATTAAAGCATATCATCATTGCTTCTCCATTGGATACTGCTATTCAATTAACTCAAACGACTAATTTTCAAGAGTTTATAGCTAAAAATGCGGGAGAAAAACAGATAATTCAAGATTGGTTTTTATATCAAAAAGGATTGGGAAATACGGAGTTGGTCGGTTGGAAGGATGAACAGTATGCTTTGGGTATAATTAAATGAGTTGTTAGTGGTAAATTAGTTTAGCTAAATGACAAAAGCCGCTCCAAAAAAAATCGAAGCGGCTTTATATATTTTAAGAAAAATGAATGATGGAAACTTTGAAAAATTTACCACTCA
>CAYMSC010000085.1:0-14238 GCA_964392805.1 uncultured Saprospiraceae bacterium | reverse complement strand
TTACCACTCACCACTATTATTTCCCTCCATCCAATTCATCTTGCCATTTTTTCAATTCATCCCATTTTCCAGCAGCAGCTAAACCTGCTTGCTTAGGCCAAGTACCAGGATTATGTCTAGCAAATCTATTACCTGCAGCCGTTAAAACTTCTTTAATTTGTGCGGGTTCTTTCTTTGACAATTCTACTAAAGTATCTACCCCTGCTTCTTTAAGGATAGAAGCGATTTTAGGGCCAATACCTTCAACGATTGTTAAATCATCCATATTCGCACCGTAAGTTCCTGCTTTTACAGCATCACCTGCTTCAAAACCGCCTTTGACTACCTTAATAATAGTTGCAGCTACTTTGTATGGGTCTGCTTCGGAGTTTGGTCTTCTATCTTCTAAATAACCACTCCAATCGTTTTGAACGGTATAAATTGGAATACGGATAGAAGCACCTCTATCAGAAACACCATAAGAGAATTTGTCGATAGACTGCGTTTCGTGCAATCCAGTCAATCTTTGCTCATTATCAGCACCATAAACAGAAATACAAGCTTCAATTACATGGGGAGGGGCAAATTTATCACAAACTGCTTCAAAAACTGCTTTTGAATTAGCGGTTCTCAATTGGGTATTAGAGAAGTTAGCGTGCATACCAGAACCATTCCAATCGCCCTTTACAGGCTTACAATGCCAATCAACCGCTACGCCATATTCTTCTGCCACTCTTTCCAGTAAGTAACGAGCTACCCAAATTTGGTCACCAGCGGATGCTGCGCCTTTTGCAAAAATTTGGAACTCCCATTGTCCTGCCATTACCTCGCCATTGATACCCTCTACATTCAAACCAGCATCTAAACAAATATCTAAATGTTCTTCTACAATTTCTCTACCAAAGGAATTTTTGGCACCCACAGAACAGTAGTATTGACCTTGTGGTGCAGGGTATCCTTTAGCAGGGAAACCCAATGGTAATCGAGTTGCAGGGTCTTGTAATACATATTCTTGCTCAAAGCCAAACCAGAAATCACCATCATCATCGTCAATCATTGCTCTACCATTAGAAGGGTGTGGCAAACCGTCAGGTGCTAACACTTGACACATTACGATATAGGCATTTTTACGGCCGGGGTCATTACAGATATAAACGGGGTCAAGAATACAATCTGAAGAACCGCCCTCTGCTTGTTGAGTAGAAGACCCATCAAAAGACCATTGGTCACATTCTTCTAACTTTCCAGAAAATTTAGAAGAATCAACCACTTTTGTTTTTCCTCTTAAAACCTGGGTTGGCTCGTTTCCATCGAGCCAAATATACTCTAACTTAATTTTAGCCATGATATTTTATTAGTTTAAAGTTTTAGGTGTTATAATTTTTTAAGGAACAAATTTAAGATTTAAATAGCTAATATAGAGTATTTTGTGTATTGAATTAATTGTTAATTGATGAAATGTTAGAATATTCTGATAAACAAAGGATTGGCAAATTATAATTTAGTTTTTAGCTTATTTTTAAATTATTGTTTTAAATTTTAGGCATGATAAATGAATTTTGTAAGTTTGATTTACTTGAATAGGTGCAATAATTCTGTTTTTGGATGGTTTTAATTCTGCTTTAAATTGGTTAAATTTGTAGAGATTGTTTTTATAAAACCTAAATGTATGAGTACTAGAGAAATAAAAGGAGGCATTCTTGAGGCAGTTGCCAAAATTAATAATAAAGATTTGTTATTAATGCTGCAAGAAATAGTTAATGACTATGCTTTGAGAGAAAAGGATAAAGAAAATGGTTGGGATGAATTACCGCCTGAAAAACAAAAGGAATTTGATGACGCTTTAGCTGAGATTGAAGACGAGTCTAATCTGGTAAGTAATGAAGAGGTTTTTAAAAAATATGAGAAATGGCTAAAAAAGTAATCTGGGGTAAAAAGGCTAAAACAATTTTTGATGAACGTTTACTCTTTTTCGAAATTAACTTTGGAGAAAAAGTAGCTGCTACCTTTGCTAAGGATGTCAAAAAAGCAATAACAATTATTGGGAAATATCCTGAATCTGGCAGAGAAGTTTTAAAAAGGAGAGGCGTACGATATAGAAAATTGGAAGACATTTGAATATTTATTATAAAATTAAAGAGAATATTGTTGTAGTTTTCCTTTTTGACACTAGACAAGACCCCAATAAAAATCCTTATAAATAAACAAAAAGCCCTTAAGATTTCCTAAATCTTAAAGGCTTTTTATAACTTGAAGAAAATCGGAATCAATTACACTTCCACCATAAACTTATTCTTCTTCCCATTCTCCACCATAATATACTTGCCATGCAATAAGCTATCCGCACCAATTACCGTTTCATGAGAACCAATTTTATCTTTATTGACAGAAACAGCTCCACCTTTTATCGCTCTTCGAGCATCTCCTTTTGAGCCAACGATGGCAGTAGATTCAGCCATTAAATCCACAATATTAAGTCCGTCGGCTAATTGCGCTTTATCAATTTTGAATCTCGGAATTTCACCTGCCACAGTCGATAAAGATGTTTCATCTAACGCCAATAGAGTCTCTTTACTCGCTTTTTTATTAAACAGCAATTCAGATACTTTTAAGACAGCATCATAATCTGCTTTACTATGCACTCTAACCGTTAATTCTTCTGCAAGCAAACGCTTCATTTCTCTTGGGTTGTCTGCTAAATCTTTTTCTCTTTCCTCAATTTCTGCTCTAGATTTTAAAGTGAAGTACCTAGTGAAAGTGGGTAAATCTCTATCATCTGCATTAATCCAGAATTGGTAAAACTTGTAAGGAGAAGTCATATTGGGGTCTAGCCAAATATTTCCTGCTTCTGATTTTCCAAATTTAGTACCATCCGCTTTGGTCAATAAAGGCGTTGTTAAAGCATGTGCTTTTCCTGCTACATTTTTACGAATAAACTCTGTACCAGAAGTGATATTTCCCCATTGGTCAGAACCACCCATTTGCAGAATTACCTCTTTATTTTGGTATAAGCATTGAAAATCGTAAGCTTGTAATAATTGGTAACTAAACTCCGTAAAGGACAAACCCGTTTCTACTCGTGTTTTAACGGATTCTTTAGAAGACATGTAGTTGACGGTCAAAGTTTTGCCAACATCTCTAAGGAAATCTAACACATTCATATTTTTATAAAAATCTAGATTGTTGACCATTTCTGCATTATTCTCAACGCCCTCAAAATCTAGAAATTTACCAAATTGTTCCGCTTGAAAACGAAGATTTGAATCTAATTCCTCAAATGATTTTAAATCTCTTTCTTTATTTTTTCCAGAAGGGTCTCCAATTCTGCCCGTAGCACCACCCATTAATACAATTGGTTTATGCCCAGATAATTGGAATAACCGGAGCAGCATAATTTGTACAAAATTACCGATGGTCAAAGAAGGGGCTGTTGGGTCAAACCCTATATAGCCAGTTTTCATACCTTTTGATAATACGGCTTCAACACCAGGCGTTTTATTATGCAACATACCTCGCCACTTTAATTCTTCTAAAAAATCCATTGTGTAATTTTTGTGATTAGTATAGTTTTAGACTTAAATGCTTTTTTAAAGTACCGTCAATACCAATATATATTCCTTTAGAAATCCATTAAGTATTTCCAATTTCAAAATAAACTGCAAATTTATCTAAGCTAAAGGGAAAAAACCCATTTATTTGAATAAATTTAAAAGGTCTAACAAAAAACTTAGTATAAATCGTTCCTTTAGAAGAGGAATGAGGGATTTTTTCCAACTTCAGGACTTTTCTGGATGTTGGTTTCTGTTCGACCAAATTTAAAATGACAAGTAAAATCAGTAGAAAAGCCTTTAGGCTTTCCTATCAAAGACTTTATTTTTCTAGTTTAAACAGGCTGACCGAAAATACCAAAAACTTAAAAAGTCTCCAAGACTTGGGAAGTTTAATTCGTTGATTGCTAAGACTTCCCAAGTTTTTAAAACTTTTAAAGTCTGGAAAGCCGCTATTCTCGGTCAGCCTGTAATGGCTTTACTACCTTTCAAATCGCACTTAGTCAAGCACTAATTTCTAGATTAAAAGTAGATTCTATTAACATCAGTAATATCAACATCCGGGCGCAATTGGGATTTGTCCCCTAGAAATAGTGCTGTTAGTTACTTAACATGGGTAGAATAAGCGTTAACGTTTGGTCGTGCCGTAGGTATGTAACATCGGTTTCAAATCCATGTTACGTACCTACGGTACGATTCGAGTCGATTTTTTTCATTATTACCTATGTTTAGTCCCTACGGGACTTGGGGACAAATCTCAATTGCGCCCCCAACATCCAAACAATATTTATTAACTTTGACGCAAACATTTAAACAAAAAATAACAAGCCTATTTTTCGATGTTAGCAGTATTCAAAGATTATATTCAGCAAACAGCTCTTTTTTCATCGACCGATAAAATATTATTAGCCGTAAGCGGGGGAGTGGACTCAATGGTGATGGCTCATTTATTTCATGCGACTGGATTTAATTTTGGGATAGCCCATTGTAATTTTCAATTGAGAGCTGCCGCCTCAGACGCAGACGAACAATTGGTGCAAACACAAGCAGCAGCATGGGGTGTGCCATTCCATGTTATCCAATTTAAAACAAAGGAGGAAAGTAATAAACAGCAGAAGTCAACCGAATTGATGGCACGAGAATTACGCTATAAATGGTTTGCGGAACTAATAGCATCATTTGATTATCAGTTTCTGGCAACGGCTCACCATTTGAATGACTCGCTCGAAACGGTATTATATAATTTGGCGAAAGGGACCGGAATTCGAGGACTACATGGGATTCCCGTTAAAAATGACAAGATAATTAGACCTTTATCTTTTGCAACTAGAGAAAATATAATGAACTATGCGACGGAAGTACAAATACCTTATCGAGAAGATGCCTCTAATCAATCTTTAGCACATAATCGAAATTTGATTCGACATAAAGTAGTCCCACCCTTAAAGAGCATAAATCCTTCTTTAGAACAGACGTTTTCCAAGACCTTAAAACAATTAAAAGAGACGGAAGAATTGTTTCTTTGGGCGATAAAAGAGCAGCACCAGAAAGTAATTACAGAAGAGGGTGAAGTTGTTAAAGTCAATATGGCTGCCTTAAGAAATGCAGTTGCCAAGTCAACGGTACTTTTTGAAATTATTTACAAATACGGGTTTAATTCTGACCATGTCGACCAAATTTTTCGAGCTATTGATAATGTAGGTGCCCAATTTTATTCTAAAACTCATCATATTTTAGTAGGCAGAAAGGAATTATTTATACAAAGAAAGCAAAGTGCGTCGGCTATTTGGGTTAACATTGAAATGCTACCAGAAATAATTAATTTACCCAATGGTACCTTATCGGCTACAATTTTAAAAGAAAAACCAAGTACCCTTAATTTAGGCAAAGCGATTGCATTAGTCGATTTAGCCAAAGTAAAATTGCCATTTACTATTCGTAGATGGAAAGAAGGTGACCGCTTTCAACCTTTGGGTATGAAAGGAAAAAGCAAAAAAGTAAGTGAATTCCTCCGAGATGAGAAACTATCTCTTTTTGGTAAAGCAGCTGTTTTGGTTGTAGAATCTGATGGAGCAATTGTTTGGGTTGTAGGTCACCGTTCCGATGAACGTTTTAAAATTACTAAAGAGACGAAGGAGATTTTACGGTTTTGTAGGAGTGAGGTGTAGAGGTGACGAATTCGACCTATACGGATAAATTTCTTTTTTAGGATTTTTATCGAAAAAAGCAAATTATACAGGATAGGTTGTACGGATTTAGCATGAAAAAACGCTGTTTGTGAACCGCAAGGATGGATTGTCGGCAGATTTAATACGAATTTTTAACGTCGTATTTACGAAATCCGTAAAAATCCGCCAAATCCGTACAACCCATCCTGCTCAGATGTTTTGCGTCTTGTTTATCTGTACAGGTCGAATGAATTCGTCACTTACAAACCGTAGAGCGATATTCTTTAAAAATCTTCACGAACCATCATTATAAGAAGTTGTAAAAAATCACCATTTACCATTAAAATAAACCTTTCTTACTACCTATTGTTTACTCCACGATTAGACGTAGTATTAACCTTAAAATTTAAAAAATATGTTTGGTTTATTTAAAAAAGACCCAGTGAAAAAGCTGGAAAAGGAGTATGAACAATTGATGTCAAAGGCACGAGATGTTCAACGGTCGGGCGATTTAAGAGCTTATGCAGAAATGATTGAAGAATCAGAAAATATTTTGACAAAAATAGACGAATTAAGAAATGCAGGGAAATAATTATGTAATTGTAGGCGGTAGCTCAGGTATTGGTTTGGCATTGGTCAAATTAATTAGCTCGGCAGGCGGAAACGTTTTGGTTTTATCTAGAACAGGAGAAACCTTAGTAGGTTTACCAAATGTTGAACATCATACATTGGATATTTTGATGGATGAAATTCCAACGGAAATAATTCCAACGGAAATACATGGATTGGCCTATTGTCCGGGTAGCATTATTCTTAAACCATTTCGGTCCTTAAAACCAGAACAATTTCAAAGCGATTTTAATATCAATGTTTTGGGAGCCGTAAAAACACTTAAAGCTTGTTTTAAGAGTTTGAAAAAATCAGGTAGTGGAAGCGTTGTTTTGTTTAGCACGGTAGCCGTCCAACATGGAATGCCTTTTCATGCTTCGATTGCTGCGGCTAAAGGCGCAATTGAAGGATTAACCCGCTCTTTATCCGCAGAATGGGCACCTAATATTCGCGTCAATTGTATTGCCCCTTCACTAACGGATACGCCATTAGCAGGTCGCCTTTTGTCAACCCCTGAGAAAAAGGAAGGTTCTGGGCAACGACATCCATTAAAACGAGTAGGTGAGGCAGCAGAAATTGCAGAAATGGGAGCTTTCTTATTATCCAATAAAACGGGATGGATGACTGGGCAGGTAATTGGATTAGATGGTGGAATGTCTAGGGCGAGGGTGTAATTATTGTAGGTTGTCGGTGTCTTAGCCTTTTATACTGAAATGCTTAGAGCTTCCAGCCCGTACGGGCTGGAAGCTCTTTCCAAGTGATTTATTTTAGAATAAACTATATAAATATCTGCTTACGGACAACTAAAATCAATTCACCAGAGGCGAACCAAAAATGGCGACTTCCCCAATTTTCGCTTGATTTTGCAATTTAGTAAATCGTAAATTTTGCGCAGTAATATTTAATTGAGGAAAAGGAATCCACCGATTAAAATGTTGCGTAAAATGATCTACAATTTTAATCCAATTTCCACTAGCATCTTGATATTCTACTGTGAAAGTTCCTGCGCCTTCAATATCATAAAGGTAGATAGCATCAATAAGATAAGGTTGTTGTAAATCGACAATACTAATAATCGGAGGAACGTTAAATCCAGGTCTATATTCTTCCCCCCAACCACTAATCGGAATACCATTTTCTCCACAGATAGGATTACCTAAATTTTGTTCATCGAACAATCTTCGAGCATCTAGGTTTTCCGTTGCCGTTAAGTCATTAATCCATTCTGGTTCAATGCAAATGTAAGAAGGACAATTAGGGACACAACCGCTACCCGTGTTACCACTATTACATTGACTCGCAGAAAGTGTTGAACCTGTGATGGTTTGAGTTGGAGATTCATTATTATCATAATCAAAAGCTTTTAAGCTAATGTCATAAGTCGTACTTGGCTGTAAATTATTGATATTAAAAGTAATAGGTGTTTTCATTGGACAAAAAGAAAAGTCTAAATTACCCGGTTGAACGGTGATATTATAATAAGCCAAATCACTATCAATAGGAGCTTGCCAAGTAAGCACCACTTCCTCGCAATCTCTCTGAAGAAATTCAAAATTTTTCACGTCCGAAGGAGGTGGATTCGGATTACATATGCTATTTGAAGGTGTTTGGAAGGTCGTAATATTTAAGTCAGTTGGGGTAGAACCCGAATTTTCTGCAAAGAGAAAAACCTCATATACTGTTTCTGGCAACAAATTAGTAATCGTATAAGAACTGGTATTCGGCGGTAATAATACCTCCACTAAACTATTGGTAGTTGTAACAACTAATTTCAGTTGACTAATATTAGAGTTAGTTGGAAGCGTCCAACTTAATGTGGCATCAGTACAATTGATTGTATTGGGGGAGAAATCTGTAAGATCTCCAGAAAATGGATCTAAGAACAGAGTGCCATGAATAACGATTTCATTGATATTCGCATTCAGTTCTGTTTTAGTTAGTCGTAAAAATCTAGCATGGACATTAGGTCGTTCAAACAATATCCACTCATTAAATGGATTTGTAAAATGGTTAATTAAGGGTTGATATACACCATTTTCATCTAAATACTCGACTATAAAATCCCCTGCTGCATTCCCATCAAATAAGAAAATACTATCTAAATTATAGTCCGCTTGTAAGTCAAGTCTTGCAACAACAGGTGGAAACGCATCATTAAAGTTAAAGTCAAATCCCCATTCTGTTGTAGGATTGGTATTGTTGCCTCCAACGGGCGCTGTTTCTTGTTCATCTACTAATCTAGTAGGGTCATAATCAAGCGCATTGGGCGTTAAATTGGTAATCCAACTTGGGACTAAGCATAATTGATTTGGACAAACTGGATTACAATTAGTCTGACAATCAGCCGTAGGAAGGGTGCTTCCGCTTATTTGGAAAGGAGCCGACTCAAGACCACCATCATCTATGGTGATAATAGAGAAATTAGTAGTAAAACCATCCATTAGGTCTGTAATTACTAGCGTTTGTTCGGCCCCAGTAAAGGGAAAAAGTGCCGTGTTTCCTCCACCTTCTACTCGATAAAAAGCGATATCTCTATCAAAAGGTGCGCTTACATCAATACTAATCGAATTACAAGAACTATTCGAGATATCGGCGGCAGCAACCATTCCTGGGACAATATTAGGATTGAATGCAGAAGGTGTGCCGCATAAAAATAATTCTCCAATTTGTACGCCGTCATCTGGACTGGCAATAAATCTTAAAAATCGAACAGGTTGATTGGCAGGGAATAAATCGGTAAAATATTCCCAGTTATTCGTACTAATAGTCGGGTAGTTGGTAATATCTACCCAAGGACCATTCGGTGAATCAGCACGTTGAATCGTCAATTCTCCAATACCTCCACCATCGAAGAGTGCTAGAATATCTATATCATAAAAAGCACCTAAATCTAGGCTTACTCGCTCTTGGGCAGTAGCCATATTTGGCGTAAAATCAAAACCCCAAGAAGTAAATGGTATTAAATTAGGCGCACATAATGGGTCTATACTCGATTGTTCATCGACTAAATTTGTTGCATTTTGAAGACTGACAAAAGGGTCAAAAATCATGCTAGGGTCAAGCGGAATTTGACAAGTATTTGACGCATCTAAGGTCATCGTTTGAATGGTACAAATAGCTGGAGCATTCGGATTCGTAGGGTCAACCGCAACGCCTTCTGGTATAAGGAAAAAGGTGAATGCCATATCAACAGGTAAACCTGCTACTGTCTGACTTAGTAAATTAGCATCTATTTTATCTGAAACCAAGTTAGCATTTGCTAAAGAAAAGTCTGCCGCAGTTTGATTCCCTTCCATATACCATAATTGGAAAGTAGTAACGCCATTAGGCGCATCCCAATTTACGGTTAAACTACCACAAGTTTGTTCAGAAATAGATAGGTTAGAAGTACAGCCAGCACCAGCTGAAAAATCATCCCCTACAACAACAAAAACAGGACTTTCACTTACTGGAATACTTGGTGCAGTTCCTGTTAATTCGGAAGTAATCCCATTGATACTTGGAGTCGCTAATTCTACCAAAGTACCAGCAGTCGCGCCTTCCAAATCAAGATTAAAATTGTAAGCAGTACCATCTGAGGTTGGACTCCAAACAGCATAAATTCTTTTGCCCGGCATATTAGGGTCTATAAATCGGTAGACTCTTGGACAGCTAAAATCAGTACAAGTTGTCAAATCAGCATCATATACCATGTCCGTCAATACATTTTTCATTGTATGGACATAGTACCAAGAATCTTTGGGTTTGAAGCCATTAGCCTGTGCTTCTAATAATCCCGTGCTGGTAAAGACCGTACAGAATGGCCCTGTACAGGCATCTCGCAAATCAAAAACCATTGCTCGGTCAAATCCAGCTGCAATGGTTTCTAAGTAAGATCGAATAATCCATTGACCTTGCACTTGATTTTGGGTAAAATTGCCAATCGTAGGCACACTAATAAAAGAATTATTATTGGTATCATAGCCAAATTCTGATAGCCATAATTCCACACTAGGCATCAAAGAATCTCTGTATATCACGAATGGTTCTAAAATACTTCTAAGTCCACCTGCTTCTGGGCTGACTCCGCTCGTTGATTGCGTAAAAACAGGGTTATTACCCAAATATTGGTGAATATTGATAACATCAAAAGGAAGTGGTGCGCCACTAGGTCTATTCGCAACCGACCAATCCACTATACGCCTGATATAATCTAAGTCCGCATTTTCCAAACCTGCTAAAACTACTTTCAAATTAGGGTCTGCATTTTTAATACCGACGGTACTAATCATTTGTGCAGGGTTATCAGGGTCGACTACTAATCCTAAAGTTTGACCATGCCCATCGTAATCCGCACTCAACATGGCAGCATATACTTCAGGAGAAAAAATACCAAACTGGTCTGGCTCATTCCAGTTTTCTAAAAATTCGACTGTACCTAATCCAGTAACAGGAATTTCACCAGGTGCTAATCTAGGAGCAATTAAATCATTAAGTCGGTTTGGTGAAAAAGTAGTACTCCCATATCTAGCAGCATATTGATACAAATAGGCTGCATGGGCGATATAGGAACTTGGGGACAAAGGGTCGTCAGCCCCCATAACAGGAACGGTATTAAGTATAGTTTCTGCAAATGTGCCTTGACTCAGAAAAGGATTGGTAACTTGTGGCGTACTCCTTATCGTAACTGGACTAATGGTAATATCCAGGTTATTTATTTCTGAATAATAATCATCATACTGAATGAAATCAATATAATTAGGATTCCAACGATACAGATTATTAGGAAAGGCAGGCGAACCACCATTGTTTGGAAAACCTTCGTTAAAGACCCAAGGGTGGAATTCTCGAACAGTACCAACTGCTTTTAGTCTATGAACGGGGTCTTGTCCACGGGTATTAGCCCCAATAAATTGGTCAACTGTTATTTGAGCGAAAAGAGGGAAATGTGTTGAAAAAAACAGCAAAAATATTCCCCACCATTTAATAACGGCAAAGTGATTTGTCATTAGTTTTTGTTTTTAGCCTTGTCGTTAACCTTAGGGGGGAGCGGTTAATTTGTGTTCGAATGTACTTAGTTAGTTAAAACAATTTATAAAACAAAAAAGATGTTTTGTAAATTTTTAAATATATAGTATTTTGATTTTTAATTAATTATGTCGATGAGAAAAAATTCCTATAAAGAATAAGTAGGAACTGTAAGTGGTAGGGGTATAAAAATATTTGAAAGTAAAGTGTAAAAGTACAAAAATTAAAACTTAATTAGCATAACTTTTGAAATTATTTTACCAGAGACCATATATAAAAATACAGCCTAAGGCTCTTTGAACCTTAGGCTGCCGACAACAAATTTATAATCTCATGAACACAAAAAAAACAATTAAAAGAGTGTAAAAGTTCCTATTTTATTAGTCAAGGATGAGACAAAACCAATAGTCAGTAATCATTTTAGAATGATTCTTTCCAGAACAATCCAAGCTTCTGAACCTAATTACGAATAATTTCAGCATAAACATTAATAATAGGCATCAATTTCTTACCTTACTTTTTTTATTATAAAAACAAGGCAGTAATGGCAACAACGAACAATCAACCACAAACTTTAAAAAGAACTTTAGGTCCCTTAATGTTATGGGGATTAGGTGTTGGTTATGTAATATCAGGCATGTATTTTGGCTGGAATCTTGGACTTGAGAAAGGGGGGACCTTAGGGTTAGCCGTAGCTACTTTTTTTATTATTATCATGTATTTGACCTTCACTTTTAGCTATACCGAATTGGCTTGTGCGATTCCCAAAGCGGGAGGCGCTTTCGATTATGCGGTTAGGGGATTAGGAAAAAATTGGGGTTTTTTAGGAGGCATGGCACAAAATATCGAATTTATTTTTGCCCCACCTGCCATCGCTTTTGCCATCGGTGCCTATTTGAATAACCTAATACCTGCATTGCCTGTTTTATCCATTGCGCTGGTTGCTTATTTAATTTTTACAGGACTCAATATTTATGGTGTAAAAGCTGCCGCTTCTTTTGAGCTGATTATTACCATTATAGCCGTAGCAGAATTGTTGATTTTTGCAGGTGCGGCAACGCCACATTTTGAATTTGAAAATTTAACAAAAAACGCACTACCCAATGGTTGGTCGGGTGCTTTTGCCGCTATTCCGTTTGCCATCTGGTTTTTTCTAGCCATAGAAGGCGTTGCCAATGTAGCCGAAGAAACAGTCAATCCTCAACGCAATATTTTGATTGGATTTGGTTCTGCTATTTTGACTTTAGTCGTTTTATGTTTGCTGACTTTTTCCACTTCAGTTGGGATTGACGGTTGGGAAGCCATTGTTTACGATGCGGATGGGAAGGCTTCAGATTCTCCCTTGCCTTTAGCCTTATCCAAAGCCTATGGAGAAAATCATATTCTTTATAAATTGGTAACCTCGGTCGGACTTTTTGGCCTAATAGCTTCTTTTCATGGGATTATTTTGGCAGCAGGTCGCTCAACTTATGAGTTTGGCAAAATGGGTTTTGCGCCAAACATTTTGGGAGAAGTAAATTCTAAATTTCAAACACCTGCCAAAGCACTTATTTTTAATATGGTGATTGGTATTTTTGCCTTATTGACTGGAGAAACAGCAGATATTATAACCATTGCCTGTTTTGGTGCCTTGAGTTTATATATTATTTCAATGATTTCTGTTCTAGCTTTGCGCAAAAAAGAACCCAATTTGGAACGACCTTTTAAAGTGCCTTTATATCCGATAGCTCCCATTATTGCTCTTATAATAGCGAGTGTAGCTTTTGTTGCAATGACGATTTATAATCCATGGTTGGCACTGATTTATTTTGGTATTTTAGGGATTAGTTTTTTATGGTTTAAAGTTATTGGAGGGGGAGCTGTTTAGTGTAGTTTGCGGATAAAAAATATCGCTTATACTAAGCGAAGAAAAAGCCTAAAACTGCCCAAATTAATCACCAACAAAACTGATTTTGAGTAAATTGAGTACGGTAAATTTAACTTTTATTCTAATGTTGGTTATTACTGTATTAAATGTATAATTTTCTGTAGAAAATATCGGATATTCGCATTCATTACCTTTTGGATTAAGACAAAAAAACTGAGGGGATGCTGAAACCGACCTAAAGGTCGTGGACGGGAAAGCCTAAAGGCTTTTCTACCAGTTATTCAATCGTATAAATTTATAACATGACCATAGGATTATTAGTTTGCGACGAAGTTAAACCAGTATACCGAGCAGAATTTAAGGACTATCCTGATATGTTTCAGGCATTATTTCCTGCGTATGAATTTAAGTTATATCAAGCGTTCAAAGGAGAGTTACCTGAAAAAGTGGAAGAATGTGATTGTTTTATGGCAACAGGTTCCTCTCATTCGGTCTATGAGGATTTAGATTGGATAAAAAAAACAAAAGCCTTTATTAAAACGATTTACGAAGAGAATGGCTATTTTATTGGTTTTTGCTTTGGACATCAATTGATGGCAGAAGCACTAGGTGGTAAAGTGGCTAAGGCTAAAGCAGGTTGGTGTGTTGGGGTACATGAATTTAAGGTTTTTCGTATCAAACAATGGATGCGTCCTGCAAAAACGAAAGTCAATTTTTTGATGATGTGCCAAGACCAAGTAATGGAATTGCCAAAAGATGCGATACTATTGGCAGGGAACGAAGCCTGCCCCAATGCTATTTTACAAGTGGGTAAGCGTATGCTAAGTATTCAAGGGCATCCTGAATTTTCCAAAGCTTATGATCAGGTATTAATGGAAAGTCGGGTGGAGCGAATGGGAAAAGAAACGGTTGGAAAAGGAATAGCCAGTTTGGAGAAGTCGATTGATTTGGAATTGTTTAGGCGTTGGGTGGAGACTTTTTTGGAGTGGAATTAGGTTGATAGCAACTAAGTAAAATTTAATTTTCAATTTTAAACCACCTTCGGCGGGAATTGAAGTTG
>CAYMSC010000084.1:0-17529 GCA_964392805.1 uncultured Saprospiraceae bacterium | reverse complement strand
ACAGTGATTATTACTTGAGCGGTGTCACACAAAATCGGCATACCGTCATCACAAATTTCGTACAAGAAAGTATCAAGACCAACAAAATTATTGTTTGGGGCATAGGAAAAAGAACCGTCTGGATTTAAGCGTAGTATACCATTTCTTACTTCTTCAACAGGGGTAGCATTAACAATTAATACATCATTTTCAGGGTCACTATCGTTGGGTATCACAAAATCAGAGAAAGGAGTATCTTCAGCAGTGTTAAAAGCATCATCAACAGCAATTGGAGCATCGTTTACAGCTCCTATGGAAACAAAGACGGTTGCTGTATCGCAAAGCGGAGGTACATCATCATCACATATTTGATATTGAAACGAATCCGTGCCATTATAACCCATATTTGGCGTGTAGTTATAAGTACCGTTATTATTTAAGATGACCATACCATTTGTTGGCTCACTTACCAAAATAGGATTCACACTAATTACATCATTATTGGGGTCACTATCATTGGTTAATACTTGTCCATTAACAGCGATATTTTCTAAAGTACTAATCGTATCATTGATAGCTACGGGTGGGTCATTTGGAACAGTTACGGTGACTATAGTCGTATCACATTGGGTTGGCATCCCATTATCACAGATAATATATCCGAATTGATCTACTCCTGTAAATCCATTATTAGGGATATATTGAATACTGTCAATATTGATAATGTTTACCGTACCATTTGAAGGCGGAAAATTAGTATCTAGTATAGTGATAAGCGTCCCATTTTCTGGATCTAAATCATTGTCTTGAACATCTATTGTAATAGCTGTTTCATAAGGCGTGATAACTTCATCAGGAATCGCCATAGGTGATAAGTTATTGACGGTAACAGATACAGTAGCGGTGTCGCATAGAATTGGTGTACCGTCATCACAGATGACATAATCGAAAACATCTGTACCGGTGAATCCTTGATTGGGTATATAGGAAATATTATCACCGTTTAAAGAAACAGTTCCGTTAGTTGGCCCATTATTAGGTTCAAGACTTAGGGTAATCGTCCCATTTTCGGGGTCGGAATCATTATCCAATACTGGAATATTAACAGGCGTATTAGAATCCGTAGTAGTTCCATCATTTACTGCATCAGGCACTCTATTTAAGACAACAATAGTAACAGTAGCCGTATCACAAAGATTTAGATTGTTTGATTCACAAACGATGTAGTCAAAACTATCAATACCTGTAAAATTAGTATTAGGAACATATAAAATATTATCACCAGAAAGGCTAATCGTACCATTTGTTGGCAGATTTGATGGGTCTAAAGAAGTAATTAAATCTTCGTTTTCAGGGTCATTATCATTTGTTTGAACAGGTATGATAACTGCAACATTAGATAAAGTAGTATCTCTATCATCTATGGCAATAGGTGCTTGATTATTGATAGTGATTGTAACCGTAGCCGTATCGCAAAGACTAGGTGTTTCATCATCGCAAATAATATAATCGAATTGGTCTGTTCCTTGGCTGCCTGGGTTTGGCGTATAAACTATATTATCACCACTTATAGTAACTTGTCCTTGAGAAGGCCCTTGAGAAGGGTCTAAAGTAGTGGTTAAGTCTTGATTTTCAGGTTCTGTGTCATTGTTTTGAACAGGAATGGTTACGGCAACATTTACGGAAGTAGTGGTTTCATCATCTACTGCAATTGGCGGAGTATTAAGTACTAAGATTGTTACTAATGCCGTATCACATTGAGAAAGAATTCCATTATCACAGATATAATAATTAAAAGCATCAATACCTACGAAATCTGGATTAGGGGTATAAATTATTTCATTATTTATAATAGAAACAGTTCCATTAGCGGGACTATTAGAAGCGTCTAGGTTAGTTGTAAGTGGTTGATTTTCTGGGTCAGAGTCATTTATTTGAACTTGAACAATAGCAGTCGTATTAGCAAGTATAGTATCTCTATCATCAACCGCATTGGGGCTTAGATTACAATTAATAATTCTAATAGGCATACAAAATGGAGCACTGCTACCACAATTATTGACCGATGAAACACAAACCTCTGAAAGACCAAGCATAGCATTGGTCCAATCGACCACAATCATGGTATCTCCAAAGGTGTTACTAATGACTGCACCATTTGGAAGCGTCCAATCATAAGCTATAGTTTCTGGAGTGCTATTGACAAAGAAGGTATCTGATGCATTGGAGATGCAAACGGTATCTTCCATTATGGTTGCAGGACTAAACCCGTCATTTTCCATCTTTTCTGGAGTTGGAAATATGGATGAAAATGGGATAGGACACCCTTTATGATAAATAGCTGTTAAATCATTAAATGTATGAACCTTATTATGATTCATTCCAAAACTCAAATTGAAACATAGCATAATTGTACTTATGCTAAGTAAGAGTCTTAGATATACTGAGGGCGTTTTCGGAGTTAAAATCATCTTTTGTACTTTCTCATGTAGCCTGCTAAAGGGGCAGTAAATGTATCGGTATCTTATTGAGTATAAGCACTTAAATTCTATATTTTATACTTATCAACTTGCTTATTTTTATACAAAAAAAGCAAATTCTACCTATAAAAATCGAAAATATCGCTATATATTTAATTAAAATACATTTCCAAAGTCATGCCACAATAATAAAAAAATGGGATTTCAAAGTTCTATAAATGTATGTATATAAAATGTTATGTGTTGTGTGTTTTATTCATTTTGTGTTTTATTGATGAGTTAATAATTTGTCAATTATATATCATTGACTTTATTTAGTTTAAATAGCGGTATTTATTTTAATATAGTAGAAATGAGTATTTCTAGTTTCCTGAATGTTAAATAATGACAAGTTTTATATATTTAAATTATTTTTATTAGTTGTCATGCCAAACAATAAGAAATGCTAAAAAATCAAAATGGAGTAGAGCGTATACTTTTTACTTTCCTAATTATTTTAGCTGATTTTATAATAGGCAGCGTATTTAGTAACGAAAAAACAATAAACTCGCCCAATTTGACTGACTTATTATTTCATAGTTACTTAACTTGAAAAATGCCGTGTTCTTTTTATGATAAAGTTTGAAATTGAGCAAGGATTGTTGTTTTAAGGGAAAACAGAGCGATGTGTAATTTAGGAATCTTTTAGATGCTTTTTGCTTTAAAATAAGGAAATATATAAACGACAAACTAGCGATTATATACTGGGAAGGAATAAAATCTATTCTAAAGATTACCAACTCTTGGTGCTCTAATTTATATTGATTAATTCGGGACTTAGTCAAAATTTTAAGTGTTTTTTGTGACTATTTTCGTAATAAAAGAATAGGTATTTTACGAGTATAAGACTACTCACTTTTAATTACGAAATGACTACTAGGTTAAAAAATGTTGATTAACTCATTTTTTTTAAGAATTATAACTAAAATGAATCGATTGAATTTCAATTTTTTTTAGCTAAAAAGTACAAGTATACTATTTAAACAATAGGTGGTCTATTGAATGTTTATTTAAATCAAGTGATTAGACTATTTTTAAACTACGCTTATAAAATATCAGAAAAATTATTTTTTAACAAAATTTGTGACATAGTAATAAGGTGAAAATAAATTCATTTTACAGAAATCAATAAAATTGAATATTAAAGGAGGGTATAGAGGTCTAAGTAGTCAGACAAAAAATAGCCTAATAAGTTAAATTGATTGTAGGATTGGATAGGTTATCCTATACGGCTACATCATTAAATGTTAATTTATTTTATTAGCGTTTCCAATATTTTAATATCGAGAGATGCGAAGAATTTGCTGTATCTAAAATGATTGGATAGAAGGAGGAATTTTGAATTTATATTAAACTGTAATAGAGGAGGGGTATAAACCAAATTTATAGAATACTTAGTTTGTTCCTAGAGTTGTCTCGATTTTTAATAAAAAGTAGTTTTTGGTTCAATCTCTATACAGGTATTATAAGGAGGAATAAATTGCTAGATATTTAATTTGAGTAGTTAGGATAAGTCCTTATTGTGCTACTATTAATTCTAAGTTTGTCACAATCCTGTTCATTTAAATCTGTCATTTAAGAATGTTTTTGTTCTTTTGATTAATAGGTCCGAGCACTTACTAAATTTACTTATTTTTATCGCATTTCTAAGCGCCATCTATTATTCTTTTTCTCCATTCCGTTGAATGACATTCGGTGAGGTAGGAAGACAATCTGGGTCATCGCAATCAATAAGACCGTCATTGTCATCATCAACTCCATCTGTGCAATTTACCTCTGTTTCATTACCAACACTTACGTATACGGTTGCTAAATCACAAAGTGCATTTAGGGGTAAAAAATCATAACAAACTAAATACTGAAAGGAGTCTATTCCTATAAATCCATTAATTGGTAGATAGGAAATAATTCCATTTTCT
Source organism: uncultured Saprospiraceae bacterium (assembly GCA_964392805.1). Lineage (GTDB taxonomy): Bacteria > Bacteroidota > Bacteroidia > Chitinophagales > Saprospiraceae > JAFMDF01. The sequence goes on along the minus strand of CAYMSC010000084.1, from coordinate 13,112 downwards.
CCAGTAGTTAAAGTCCCACCTTGGTCAGAGGGAATACTAATGGCAACAGAAGAGGTATCTAGTACATTTCCTATATCATTACTTAATACAGAGATTAGAACTTCGGTGTCGAATGCCGTAGTAACCGTATCATTTATTGCGGTTATAAGACATTGTGATTCCTCGTTTTTAAGTTTAGTTTCTTCATCCGCAAAAAACCAAGTATTTATAGTATTCTGATTTCCAAAATTACTGTTTTCCCATGTATGACAAGGCGTTTCACAACCATTCAACGCAGTTTGAGGAGAACCATTCATTGGCGAAGATGGAATATTCGAATCGTCATAATAAAGTATATCTGCGGTATTTCCAGAAACTTTTAAAGGTCGAATATTCGTAGTGGTTATTCCATTTAATAAATATTCAACATCAAAAAACGGTAAGTGATAGATTCCTTGCTGATAGGTTACAGATAAATCAAAATTAGTCTCAGCAGAAACCCTTGTTCCTAAGCCGTCCATTCTGTCCCAAGGGATACATCTAGTATAGGGAGGAACTTCATTTGCTGCAGCCTCAATATTAAAAATGATTAAAACATCTTTTGTATTGGGCGTGAATAGAAAATCGTCATTATTCTCACTTTCTTTTTCTAAATCTATTAGAATTTCGATTTGTCCTTCTTTCGTTGTTTCTACTAATATACAAGCATTTGAATTAGGCGCACAAATATGCAGTTCAGGAACCATATTTAGAGTACCATATTCACCAGTAGGATAAACCGTTATATCAGGGTCGTTTAAAAATATTCTTTGTAAGGCTAAAGAGGAACCAAGACCAACAAATGATTGCCTATCTGTAAAAAGGTTTCCTGTATTACTTGTACCCGTTTCATTAAAATACAAATTAAAGGCAGCAGGTTGAAAGCCTGCATCTTGAAAATCAACTTTGTTGACAAAACCTTCTCGAGAGAGGACATGAATACTTCCATTAAAAGGTCTATCAAACCAGGTAAAATTAGCATCTAAGCCGCAAGATATAGAAGGGGTATAAAAACTCCAATTAGTAGCAAAAACTCTTCCTGGTTTAGCGGCAGGGGTTGTTTCTTTAGTGGCAACTGTAATATCCCAATGCTCAATAGCAGTTACAGAGCCAGGGTTAGGTGCATTTGCAACTGTACTAAATTCAATATAATAATCACCTGCTGGTAAACCTGCTGGGTCAAAAATAATAGGTTGGTATCCATCTTCGCCGACTAAGGGAGCTGGGCCAGAGATAGCTTCCTCTCTAGAGTCGATATTAGCAGTAGTTTGATTTAAGATTTGACCAAATGGATTACCTGGCGTGGGGAAAACGATATTTCCGTTAGGGTCTTTGATTCTAAAATAACTTGTTATTGGACCTCCTGCACATGGATAATGTCCACTAGATACTGCTTGACTAAATCCAAGATAAACTTGTTCTTGATTAGGATTAGCCACATGAAAAAAAAGTCTCTGGTCAGTACTTCCATCATATCTCCCAAAATTATTATAGAGATCACCATTAAGGTATAAAAATACCCTATCAGTTGCATTAGGAGATAATTCCTTGGTGCCTTCTGCGTAGATGGAGTTAGTTGTTAATGTTAATAATAACAAAAACAATAAGCAGAGTCGATTCTCACAAAGACTCATGCGATGTACACTAAGTGTCATACACTTATGTTGTTTGGCCTTTAAAAAATAAATGATTCCCTCTACAGGGTAAAGCTCGGATATTAATAAAGAGAAAAATATTCTCGAAATACCGACGCTGAGACGTAATTCCCTAGTAGTCTAATCCAAAATTATTGCGTTATATAATATTTTAGCATACCACTTAACCTTCTTTTAAATGTAATTACTACACTTAAAGATTATAATTATAGTAATAGATGAACCATAGTAACTACACTATTAGTTTATTAATTATTATAATGTGTTGTAGGGGATGCTTGCCAAAACAATATTGTTTTGGAAATATTAATATGTTAGTAATTTTAAGGAAAAAAAAGATGGAAGGACAGTAACAAATAAACTTGTTCTGAATTGCAGATATGCTATACCAAATTTAGATCCTCTCTCTATAAATATAACCACAATAAATTGTAGTCATCATTATCATTTATGCACAAACAATGCCAAAACTAGAAATGATTAAAATATAGATACCAAATAGATTCTTAATAGTCTGGAACTAGACAATCCTATTAAAGGATATTAAATTTAGCGTATCATTAATGATTATCTAACCTACTCCCTTAACACAAAAAAGGGAATTCAGCTAAACTGAACTCCCTTTTTCTTTTCTGATAGATAAGATGATTTATTTTACATCATTCACAATAGCTGCGAAAGTATCAGGTTCGTTCATTGCCATATCCGCAAGAACTTTTCTATTTAATTGGATGCCTTTAGAAGACAATTTGTGCATAAACACAGAATAAGATAATCCGTGAATTCTAGCAGCCGCATTGATACGGGCAATCCATAATCTTCTAAATGCTCTTTTTTTGTTTCTACGGTCTCTAAAAGCATAAGTTAAACCTTTTTCGACAGCATTTTTAGCTACAGTGTAAACTTTGGATCTAGCACCAAAGTAACCTTTCGCCATTTTTAAAATCTTCTTGCGTCTTTTTCTCGACGCAACATGGTTCACTGAACGTGGCATGGTGGTAATTTTTTGCAAAACAGGGGTTTTAAGAAGATTAAAACTTTAGATTTAAAATTTCAATTACTTAAAAACACTTCGGACCTGTGATGAGTGAAAAATAATAGAGATAATTCTTTGATTGAAAATACAATACTAATTATCCTCTTAAACAGAGTAGCTTTTCTACTCTTGTTTGGTCTGACACATGTACTAGTGCAGAACCTCTAACTCTAAGCTTTGCTTTCTTACTTTTTTGTCTCTTTCTGTGAGACGTATTAGCTTGAAATCGCTTAATTTTACCAGACCCAGTACGCTTGAATCGCTTCTTCGCACTGGAATGGGTCTTCATCTTCGGCATTTCAACGTCTTTTAATTTGATTAAAAAATAAGCTATTAGAAATCTATCTTAAATTAGAAGTCAATGGATTAATAGTTTAATCAAAAAATTCAATAAAATAGTATATAATCGCCCGTTTTTTCAACAGGTGCGCAAAGATAGGAACTTTTATCTAAAATTGAAAGGGGAGGAGAAGATTAGTGGTAAGTTGTAAGTGGTAAATTGTGAGTGTAGTGATAAGTTGTGAGTTTAATACAGGATATAAGATTTACCACTGACCACTCATAACTTACCACTATATAAAGACTATTTCTTTTTCTTTTTCTTAGGCTGCACCATAACAGTCATTCGTCGGCCTTCCATTCTAGGTAGGGCTTCGGCAGCGCCATATTCTTCTAATTCTTTAAGGAATTTTAATAGTAGGAGTTCGCCACGTTCTTTAAAGACAATAGTTCTACCTTTAAATTGAACGTAAGCTTTAACTTTAGCACCATCTTCAAGGAAGCCTTTAGCGTGCTTGGTTTTAAAATCAAAATCGTGGTCATCGGTATTGGGGCCAAAGCGAATTTCTTTGACAACTGTTTTGACGGCTTTAGCTTTGATTTCTTTTTGTTTCTTTTTTCTGTCGTATAGGAATTTACGATAGTCAATGATTTTACAAACTGGAGGGTCTGCTTTAGGGGAGATTTCTACTAAATCTAAATCCATTTTTCTTGCCCAGCTCTTTACTTCTCTAGTATTATAAACGTTAGCGGCAACATCTTTTCCTGCAATTTCACTGATTGCATCCATATTATCTCCAACTAAACGGATTTGAGGTACCTTAATAAAATCATTGATTCTAAATCTGATTTCTTCTTTTTGATTGTGATTTCTACGATGGTGTCTTCTTGCCAATAGATAAAAGTTTAATTAAATAATAATAGACTGTTTTAGAAACGACGAAAAAATAAGTTAGTCGTCTTAAAAATGGGTTCTTTTTCTAATGGGTTGAAAACCTATGAAAAAAAAACTCAATTTTAAAACCAGAAGACTAAGTTATTTTTTAGTCAATACATAAAGGACAATCAGCTAACCTTTTTTTGATAAGTAAGGAATGCCAATTCCTTAACTACCTATATATAAGTGTAAATATTGGAAAAAAGTTCCTTTTTATTTACAATTTGTGGTAAAAATAATAGAATTATATTGTTTACCAAAAATAAAAAGGCTGAACCAGTATTAAAATAACTGATTCAACCTTTATTTATGCTTTTAAAAATGTATTTGCGTTTAATTGCGAGAAGAATACATTGTAAAATACGATAGACATTTGATGGTATGGCTTCAATATTTTACTTTTTTTGAGTATCCTTGTTCTTAACCTTCTTTGCCAAAGAGATTTTAATATTGTCTTTATCCTTTGTCATTTCTGCCATTAAGACACTCCCTTCTGGTGGGTTTTGATTGAGGATAAATTCAGCAAGTGGGTCTTCCAAATATTTTTGAATTGCTCGGTGTAATGGTCTCGCTCCAAATTGAGGGTCAAAGCCTTTCTCCGCAACAAATGCTTTTGCTTCATCCGACAATTCCAAACTATATTCCATTCCTTTTAATCGCTTAGACACATCTTTTAAAGAGATTTCAATAATTTGAGAAATATCTTCTTGCTCTAAGGAATTAAAGACTACAACATCATCAATTCTATTCAAAAATTCAGGAGAGAAAGCTCGTTTTAAAGCACTTTCAATGACTCCTTTGGCATGTTCGTCTGCTTGATTGGCACGTGCACTGGTTTGGAAACCAACCCCTTGTCCAAAATCTTTTAATTGACGAGCACCAATATTAGAGGTCATAATGATTAGCGTATTCTTGAAATCTACCTTTCTACCTAAACCATCGGTTAACTGACCATCATCTAATACTTGCAACAAGATGTTAAATACATCTGGGTGTGCTTTTTCAATTTCATCTAGTAAGACTACCGAGTAAGGTTTTCTCCTAACTTTTTCAGTTAATTGACCACCTTCTTCATACCCTACATATCCTGGAGGCGCTCCAACTAATCTGCTCACAGAGAATTTCTCCATGTATTCACTCATATCAATTCTAATTAGAGAATCTTCGGAGTCAAAAATATATCTAGCTAAAGCTTTGGCTAATTCAGTTTTACCAACACCCGTCGGCCCTAAGAAAATGAAAGACCCAATAGGTTTAGAAGGGTCTTTTAGCCCAACTCTATTTCTTTGAATCGCTTTACTGATTTTAAGAATCGCTTCATCTTGTCCAATCACCATCTGCTTGATGTCTTCTCCCATCTTAACGAGTTTTTTACTCTCGTTTTGGGCAACTTTCTTCACAGGGATACCTGTCATCATAGACACTACTTCTGCAATATCTTCTTCGGTAACTGGATATTTTTTAGACTTAGACTCTTCTTCCCAATCAATTTTAGCAATTTCTAATTGGCGAATCAATTTAGATTCATCATCCCGTAAATCCGCAGCTCTTTCATATTGCTGGTCTTTTACTGCTTGATTTTTATCTTCTTTGATTTTTTCAATCTCTTTTTCGAACTCTTCAATGTGCTTAGGCACATGGATGTTTTTTAAATGCACTCTTGCACCTACCTCATCCAATACATCAATCGCCTTATCAGGCAAGAACCTATCACTAATATATCGATTACTCAAACTAACACAATTTTCAATTGCTTTGTCTGAATAAACCACATTGTGGAAATCTTCGTATTTAGGCTTGATATTTTGTAAAATATGTACGGCTTCTTCTGGGCTTGGCGGTTCAACCAATACTTTTTGGAATCTTCTATCCAAAGCACCATCTTTTTCTATGTGCTGACGATATTCATCCAAAGTCGAAGCGCCAATACATTGCAACTCACCCCTTGCAAGGGCTGGCTTGAAGATGTTAGAAGCATCTAAAGAACCCGTTGCGCCACCTGCACCAACAATAGTGTGGATTTCATCAATGAAAAGGATAACATCTCTTGATTTCTCCAATTCATTCATAATGGCTTTCATCCGCTCTTCAAATTGGCCTCGATATTTAGTACCAGCCACCAAAGCAGCTAAATCGAGCATAACAATTCTTTTGTCAAAAAGCGTACGAGATACTTTTCTTTGAATAATTCTTCTGGCTAAGCCTTCAACGATAGCTGTTTTACCAACACCGGGCTCCCCAATAAGAATTGGATTATTTTTCTTTCTCCTACTTAAAATCTGACTAACTCTTTCGATTTCAGTTTCTCTACCGATGATAGGGTCTAATTTTCCTTCTTCGGCTAGCTTGGTAATATCTCTACCGAAATTATCTAAAACAGGGGTACGAGATTTTGTACCGCCTTTTCTTTGATAATTTCCACCTCTGCCTCCACCTAAATCACCACCTTCACCTTCTTCGAAGTTATCGTCAGAATCTTGTGGTCCTTGATTCATAAAGTCTGTGTCTACTAAATCCTCTTCGTGTCTTACGTATTCCAATTCGGATTTAAAAGTGTCATAATCTACTTCAAATTGCTCCAGCACTTGAGAAGCAGGATTATCACTATGTTTTAAAATAGATAGCACTAGATGCTCTGTGCTGATTTCTTCCGTTTTTAATCTTTTAGCCTCTAAGAAAGTAACTTTTAAAACTCTTTCTGCATCTTTATTTAACGGAACGTTTTCGATGGTTAGCGAAGCATTTAGCGATGGTTTTTTTTCAATAGAGTCCTCGATTACTTGAATCAATTCATCAGAATTAACTTCTAAGGAATCTAATACTTTAACAGCTAAGCTTTTGCCTTCCCTTACTATACCAAGCAATAAGTGCTCGGTACCAATATAGTCATGCCCCAATCTTAAAGCCTCTTTACGACTGTTGGCTATGACTTTTTTAACTTTTGGAGAAAACTTTCTGTTCATGATAAGATATTGTCTATCTGTTTACAAAAATTTGGATGGTTTATATGGAGTGATTTTATATAAATGGAAAAAAATAAAATTTTATTTCATCACGAATAAAAAAATCATCCATTATAATACCAAGAATTGAGGATTTCAAAACAATATTAAACAATCTTTTCGTACAAAACAATGTAGAATAAAATTAGTTTAGTATAAATTTTTTGATTCCTCAATATACCTTTAGTGCTTATATAATTTTCTTAATCTTAACTACTACATTTTCATTAGAAAAAACATTCGTTTTAATTGAATGTTTTTGCGTAAAAATGTGACTTTTTGCAATTTTAAATATCTTAACTAATAAAAGATAATTATTGTTTCTAAATAATTAACTACATTAATCAAAATTATACTTAGATAGTGGGAAAAAATGATGCCATATGTGATTTTGAACACTTCTAAGTACATTATGGCAGGAAAACAAAGGTTTCGCATGACAAATAGGCGGCATATTCTGCTATCGAATTAATTTTATATAAAGCAGGCATTCCCTACATTTGTGATAATTAGACACCTTTAATTATTATAAGATAAAACTATTTCCTATTTTGTGAATTAATTTTTAGAAAATCACTTTACTCAAAAACAAAACAAAGTATTTGAAACACTTGCTTTAAAATTTACTTAATTATGAAATTCAGCATCGAAAAAAAAGAGCGATATACTATCTTTACTTTAAATGAAGATAATTTGAATTCGTTGATGGCACCTTTGTTAAAATCAGAATTTATTATTTATCGAAATGAAGGCGTACAAAATTTAATTTTAGACCTTTCAAATGTGAAGTTTGTGGATTCTTCTGGATTAAGTTCCATTCTGACAGCGAATCGGTTGTGGAAAGGATTTGGTTCTTTTGTAATTACAGGAGTTGACCATCCTTCCGTAAAAAAATTAATTGAAATTTCTCGTTTAGATACAGTTCTAGAAATTATTCCAACTGTCCAAGAAGCTATTGATTATATAATGATGGAAGAATTAGAAAGAGAGTTAAAAGGAGAGGCAGAGACGGACGATACCATGCAATAATTTATTTTCAAACTATAATGCTACGGTTTGTAAACACGTCTTTTATTAACTCCGTATTAGTTAAATATAGTACTGGAAGCCTTTAGAAAATGGCGTATATGAAAAATTAGGGAGTATGATTAATTTTGTACTCCTTTTTTATGTGTAAGACCATTCTTTTTTTATAATAAAGATGTGTATATTGTGTTTAAAAAAGGAGTTTAATTGATGAAATTTAAACATGCTCTTAATCAATAAAATTCATTCCCCAAAACTATCTAGCCTCTTTTGAATGCTAAAGTATTCATTATATAAGCTATCCAATCATTTTGAAATTGCATTATTTGCAACCATACACTTTTTACTAAATCACGGGCAACCCGTCCGCAAGCGGTTCGGAAGTTGACGCTTCCTCATACTACGCTTCGTGCGGGAAAAGAGGCTTTTGGGGGGAGCAAAGACGGCCTTTTAGAAAAGTGTATGGTTTCAAAATTGCATTAAACTATAATTAATAGCTACTATTGTTATGCATAGAATATCCACTTTGCTATTCGTCTTTTTATTTATAATTTTATTTTTTTCCTACAAAGTTAATGCGCAAGCTCCTACTACTTTCAATTATCAAAGTATCGTGCTTAATGATGATAATTCGGTACTAGCAGATGTTGAAGTTAATTTAAAAATAAACTTGGTCGCTGGTAATAATCCAGGCCAAGTAATTTATTCCGAATCGCATAGAACCACTACTTCTCCTATTGGATACTTTTCTATTAATATTGGAGAAGGAATTCCCTTGAATGGAGATTTTACTTCCATTGATTGGGGAAATAATACCCATTTCTTATCCATTGAGTTACAACAAACAGATGGCACTTTTAAATTCCTAGGAAATATTCGATTATTGTCTGTTCCTTATGCTTTATTCGCAAATTTTGCAGAAGAAGGTCCATTTGGCCCTGCAGGTCCTCAGGGTCCATCAGGCCCAGAAGGCTTGAAAGGACAACCTGGATTACCTCCTCCATGTGGACCAGCTGGACCGATTGGAGCACAAGGACCACAGGGACCACAAGGTCCTGCGGGAGCGGATGGTCCCATAGGAGCTTCAGGAAGACCGATTATGGTAAAATCAAGTCAACCTATTGCTAATCCAGTAGAAGGGCAGATTTATGTGGATGATGGGACAAATACAGCAGACGGAGAAATTGGATTGCGCTATTTTACGGGTAGCGTATGGATTGATATTTAATAAATAAACGTTTATGCTAACCCAATGTTTTAAAACATATCGAAAAATAACGCCGCAGGTGCAGCCATAAATTGTGTGATGTTTTAAATTGGTTAATTTTAAGAAAATGAGAATATTTTATACGATTATTTTTTGTTGGTTTTCCAGCTTTTGTTTCGGGCAAAAATTGGGTCCCTACACCATCTCCTCAACGGGACAATCTTTTGAGACAGAAGCCTTTTCTTTATATGTTTCCATAGGAGAACCTATTAATACCATGATAAGTGATGGAGGAGTAGCAATATCACAAGGAATTTTACAAGTACTATTTACGGAAGCGGAAGCAGCAAATCCACCTTGTGCTACTAATGTTGATGGTACCCTTTTTTTTGAAAATTGTGATGATGGTGAGTTGTTCTTTTTTATCAGAACAGCAGATGGTATCATCTATGATCCATATTATGCCGAAGGAGTTAGTTTTGTGACGGATAAAGAAGTGGAGATAGAATTTGGATTTATAGATGCTACTTTTGAAACGCCTTGTTCTATAGCAGAAAAAGCAATCATCATTACTTGTATTGAACAAAGAGTAATTTCTAGTACGGAAGATGGTGAGGTGATTGAAGCCCAGTTATTTGAGATTCTTCCAAACCCTAGTCAAAATACGATTAAACTTTCTTTACCTGACTACCATCAACAAAATCTGACACTTCAGATATTTGATTTGCAGGGCAGAGAATTACTTAAGAGAACAAATGTCAAACATGAAGATTTAGTCGATATTTCAAAATTAGCTAATGGCATTTATCATCTTTCTTTAAGTGATAAAAAGCAACGAAGCAAAACCATTAAATTAGTAAAACATTAAGTCAATAAATATGGAAAAGCGTATCTTTTTATACCTTTTTTTATTGCTGCAATTTCCATTGATAGCTCAGATTCCCAATGCTTTCTCTTATCAAGGAGTTGCAATGGATATATCGGGAAATGCTATTACAAATCAGCAATTGGGTGTGCAAATAAGTATTATTCAAGACGAACACGAGGGAGAAAAAGCTTATACAGAAATCCATAATCCAACTACAACGGAAGCTGGACAATTTACCTTAGCGATTGGTAGAGGAGTCGTTGTAGCGGGACAATTTTCTGCTATAAATTGGGGGTCAAACCGCCAATTTATAGCTGTTTCTATAGATTTGACTGGTGGTACAAATTATCAATTTGTAGGGTCTACTGAATTACTAGCTGTCCCTTATGCCTTTCATGCCAATGTTTCTGGAAATAGACAAGGGCCTACCGGGCCACAAGGACCATCTGGCCCTGTTGGTGAAACGGGCGACCCAGGAATTTTGCCACCAGATTTCTGCTGTGGACCAAGTGGTGCAATTGGAGCAAAAGGTCCTACAGGACCCGCAGGACCTTCTGGACTACCAGGGCCCCCAGGGAAAGATGGACTCGCAAACCTTAAAAAAACGGCTACTATTCCTACTAATCCAGCAAATGGGCAAATCTACTTAGATAATGGAACGAATCGTAGTGACGGAAAGACAGGGCTAAGATATTTTGATATTAATCAATGGGTAGATTTATAAACGGGCGATGAACCAATAATTTTTAGGCGGTGTATCAAATATAAGGCTTGGTTAGCGCGAGGCTCTAGCCTCACACCAACAAGTAGCCTTACATCTGATACACCGCTAATTTTTAAAGACCAAAATTTAAAATAATGACTAAAATTATAGTAAATATCTTATTTATTTGCCTAAGTTTTTTAACGATGGCACAATCTCCTTTAGCGATAAGCTATCAGGGGATTGCCCTAAATAGTGAAGGTTTAGCTATAAACAATCAAGAAATTACCTTGCAGATTTCTATTACAGATGGAATCAATAATAATTCAGCATTGTATATAGAAACACATCAAATTTTCACTTCGGATATTGGACACTTTATGGTTAATATTGGAGAAGGAACGATAATCGAAGGTCAATTTAATGCCTTAGAGTGGGGGAGGAATGGTTATTGGACAAAAATCGAAATGGACATCGACCAAAGTGGTATTTTTCGATTAATTGGCATTAATGAATTTCTGGCGGTCCCCATAGCAAATTATGCTTTAACAGCCAGCCGTGGTTTAGTTGGAGAGCAAGGCCCTGAAGGCCCTCAAGGGCCAACTGGTGCAGCTGGTGCATCAGGACCAGCTGGACCTGCTTGTCCGCCGGGTGCGACTGGAGAGCAAGGTGACCCAGGACCACCTGGGATATCTGGCGAACCCGGTGCTAATGGAGTGGATGGATTTGGCATAATGCCTGCTCAAAGTAGTCCTCCAGAAAATCCTGATAATGGAGATATTTATGTAGATGATGGCACTAATAGAGCAGATGGGAAGATTGGTCTTCGACAATTTGATACGTCTGTTTGGATTGATATTTAGATTTTTTTGTTTTTTCATCGTTTCTTATTTTTTTTAAAACGGTTATCGCTTAAGGGGGAAAGTTTCATTATTGGAGTAGAATAGGTAAGTTCTCAATATACTTTGCTTAAACGTATCGGGGTTGTGTAAAAAGCGAGCGAAGAATGAATTCGTCGATAAATTGAGCATTCTTTTACTACTGGACAAATTGGGAAAGTGTGGAACATTTGCAAGCACATGGAAAATCTGACCATATTTTAGCTATGAGAGCGAAAACTAAGAATAGTATTATTAGCTCCAAGTTAAGTTTTTTAAATAAAATTTAAAGAATAGTAGATAATTACTCAGGTTTTAGATTTCAAGAGTCAGGGGTTAGCAGCTCCTGCTAATTAGCATTAGTTGTTCTTTAAATTTAGCGAATGCTAATATTAACTGGTTCAATGACTACATTTTTAGTCATTTTAGGCCCGTTTGACCCCTGACTCCATGTTTCTGTCACCTACAAGATATGGAATAAATATAAATGTGTATAGCGCCTAATTTTGACGGTATATGGCTGGGTCGATTTTTTTTTAATAAATATGAGGTCAGCCATTGTCTATTTCTAAAATACCCTTATATTTGCGGCTGGTGAGATTCCTCGACCAGCTCCTTTTGAACTCCCCCAGGTAGGAAACTAAGCAAGGGTAGGAAGTTGAGCGGTGTGATGGGGTCTTGCCTTTATTGTTTTAAGCACTTACCCATACTTTTATATTAGCTTTGTCTTTTTTCTAATCCATCATTCAATCCTATAAATTTCCCAATTTTACATCATTTGAGGTATAATAAGCTTTTAAACAAAAGGTAACTTCGATTTGTTATCGACTATCGGTGGTGGTTGTATAAGATGGATTTCTATTAACCTAAAATAATGGAGTGATTAACAGTTAGTGATGATGAAAAAATAGCTATTATGAAAAATTTCTTTGTTTGTTTAGTTATTCTTTGTTTAGGAAGTATGACTTTATGTGCTCAAAATCTGACTACGGATAAAGCAAAGACAACGATTTCCTTTAAAATAAAAAATTTAGGATTCAATGTCGATGGGGCTTTTTCTGAATTTAAAGTGGATGCTAATTTTGAAGCAGATAATCTTCCCGATAGTTATTTTATAGGAACAGCAGCCATTAAATCAATTGATACAGGAATTAAGGCACGCAATAATCATTTGCAAGCGGAAGAATATTTTCATAGTGAACAATTTCCAGAAATTAAGTTAGCCTCCGATAAATTGAAAAAAATAGGCACCAATCAATATGAATTTACGGGGCAATTGACCATCAAAGGTAAGACCCAAAAAATCACCTTTCCCATTACCCTTGAAAAAACAGCACAAAGTATCCTGGTGGAAGGGAATTTTGAGCTTAATCGCCTTGATTATGAAGTAGGCGAATCAAGTTGGGTATTAAAGAAAAAGGTAAAAGTGACCATCGTCTATAAAGGAAATTTTATACTAGAAACGGGATAAATTTGTGAAAATTAATTTAGAAGTCAGAAGTC
>CAYMSC010000083.1:0-17532 GCA_964392805.1 uncultured Saprospiraceae bacterium | reverse complement strand
TTTAACTCAATACATCCATTTTAGTTCCTTCCCCAAATTCATCATTCTTCATTTCTAATAATTTATTTTCTAGCCATTTTCTATTAAATAGCACTTTTGTATCTTTTATTTCTTGTTTTAATTTAAGCCATTTTTTAGTTGTTTTGATTGGTTCTTTATAGCTGCCAGTTAATTTTAATTGAAACAATTTACGAATAAAACGAATCGCTTGTTTATTGCCTTTCTTCTTAAAGTCGGAAATTAACTGATGCCGTTGTAGATAAATGCGAAAGGAATCACAAAGGGAAAAAAAAGCATCTTTCTCTTCCAATTCATAATAAGTGCGGAGTAATAACCATCTTGTGCCTAAGCTATACTGAACATTGCTATGTTCTACATTTAACAATAATTTTAGTACGGATTCATAAGCACCAGTATGATAGTCAAATGCTGCACGATTGAAACGATAGGCATTTGCTCGACATTCTATCTGCAAATCTTTTTTATAACTTTCTATAAATTTATTGACCCATTCTACTGCTTCTAAGCGCAAACCAAGCGTAACGATATTTTTATAATGCCATTCTGATAATTGCCCATGCGCATCATGTAGGAAGCGACGATTTAATTGAATCTTATAAATATTCAATAATTCCTGCATGAATTCCTCTTTGTTTTTATTGATTTGCTTGATGCAATAATTTTGAATATAGGTATAAATTTCTTGGAGTTCGATGCGAGGGAAAAAGGTATTATGCTGTTCTATTATAGGTAATACTTTGTAATAGTATTTAGTATCTTCTTCGACAAGCATATTATATAGGTGGTAATAAACAACAATAGATGGAATTTTTTGATAGCTTTTCCAATCTTTTTGTACGGCTACTATTATAGGAGCTAGTAGTGGGCTATTAAAAGGACTTTGTAAAATCTCACTACGTACCTTTAGTTCGCAGGCAGTTCTTAATTTTTCGCTAATATAAAAATAATCTAAGCTGTGTACGTTTATCAACTGATTTCCTGTTAAGCCTTGCCAAGAATTGAATTGATTTTCTAGTTCTGCTATTTTGGTAAATTCATATTGATATTGATAAAAAGAGTTGTTTCTATAGGGTAGGGCTTCTAGTGTTTTTTGTGCTTTTTTAAATTGTTTTTGATAAAGTGGCACTTGCTTCTTTTGATGAATAGCTTGTAATAAATTAAGGGATTGTACTTGCGGTTGAGTGTTATAAACCTCTGTGTTTAAAAACTTTTTAGCCAAACGAAAAGTATAGGTAAAGACTAAAGATAAAGGGGAATGATTGTATATTTTAGTTGGATAAATTTCTTGAAATATTTTCTTTTGCGCACACTTTTTTTCTGTAAAATTTGGATAAATATTATGTAAATATTGGACTAAATTAATTACATCTATTCGTTTATTAAAGTATGGAGACTGTACAAACTCCCCAAAACGGGTCATTTCTTTTTTTGAGAAGGTGCTAAGTAGTGTAATTAGCTTATTTTTTTTCAATTTTATTTAGTTTTTTGTTTTTGTAACAGATTGATTATCAGTAAGTAAATATAAGGTTATCCTTTTTTTTTAATATGGAATTTCCAAAAATACAAAATAATTGTATGTATTTAAATGTAAATGAGTTAGTAAATTTGTCGAATAATAGATAAACTATGATTACTAAATTTATTGGGTAGCGTTATTTTGGCCAGTCTAATAATTAGCGTTTTAATAATCAGTCATAAATTAGGTAAATGCCTTTTAGAATTGATAACCAACCTTAAATACCCATAATTGACTTGACTAATTATTCAGTAAAATCTCAACAATTACATTTGTAATAAGTCTATTAATTTTTCATCTCAAAGAAATGCGTTTACAATTTTCGCTCACTAAAATTTGGAATATAACAAGTCTATTTTGTTTAGTATTTCTTGGGAATATCCAAGCACAAACAGCTACTTGTCGATTATTTGATGCAAAAATACGGAATGGTGGAATTTGTCAAGGCGGAGGAGAAACAATACTTTTTTATGGCTTTTCAAAAGAAAATATAATAGCTGATAGTTTTGATGTTTTTGTAGACGAGGAATGGCAAGAGACTAAAAAGTTTGATTCCTTTAATGTAGATAATTATAACTCAACTTTTCTAATCACTCCTGGCATACGTCAATTGACAATATGCGTACAAGGCGATTCTAATTGTTGTGTCACGACAAATTTTATTGCGCCTAATTGTGATAGGACGCTTAATTGTGTCTTTGATAAGATTATAGCGACACCTCATTCTTGTCAAGAAGATGGTCGTTTCTTTCTCGATATTGAATTTCAAACCCCAATCCCATTATCTGATAGTTTCCGAATCTTAGACAAGGAAATAGACTATGGTATTTTTGAATATGGTCAGCCTTTTTATACGATAGGACCTATAGAAAATATTCCAGACAAAAGATATGAATTTATTCTGCAAGATTCGGAAAATGAGACTTGCCTTAATTTTACAGTTTTACCAGAAACAAATTTTTGTAAAGCTTCTTTTGTTTGGCCAGGAGACACCAATTTTGATAATGTTGTGGACAATTTCGATTTAGCCAACATTAGTTTGATATTTGGCGCAGTTGGCCCTCCACGACAAGTAATGGGTATAGAATTTACTGCTAAAACAGCTCCAGATTGGGAGGGGCAATTTTCAGATGGCCTCAATTTTAAGCATGCGGATTGTAATGGCGATGGTATAATCAACGAAGCAGATGTAGAAGCAATCAGAAATAATTACTTCTTTTCTCATGGAGACCGCCCAATTAAACTAGCTACAAATGAAGCGGAAAATGCCCCTATTTTATTTGTTGATTTTCCAGAATTATCTGTTAATCAAGAAGGGGAAACAATCACTTCACCTATTATTTTTGGTGGGAATGACCTTCCTGCAACTGCTTATGGGTTAGCCTTTACAGTCGTATTTGACCCCGATTTACTCAAGAATGGAACCGTTGTATTTACAGATAATTGGCTAGGAACAACAGCAGACGACCTTTTAATAGTTAATCAAAACATTTCTAGTAGTGGATTGATAGAAGTAGCGATTGGTAAAAAAGATACGACTAATAGCATTGGAGATGGGCCTATAGGTAATTTAATTGTGATTATAGACAATATTGAAGCCTATAATGGAGGGAATATATCATTGGAGAATGTGCGAGTACTAGATGAAAAAGGTATTTCTTTAGCAGTGCATGCGCCACCAACAGAAATTATTATTAACCAAACTACCAGCAATTATACCTTAGTTAAAGAATCAACTGCTATTCATATTTATCCAAATCCAGTCAAAAAATGGTTAAACCTTGAATTTAGTTTAACTGAAAAAATTGAAGCGATTCATATTCGGAATATTTCTGGACAACTTGTCCAATCCTTAACGGCTAATCCGATGCTTACTATTCCTACAGGCGCTTTAGTTGATGGTATTTATTTTCTAGAGGTGCAAACAGATAAAGGAAAGTATTTTAAAAAGTTCTTGAAGCAATAGACCTTTAGGGAAATGTAAAATTTAAAATTACAAATCTAAAATTAGGGCGAACGAAAAGTCAAAATCGTAATGTATAACTCATTGAAAAACTGACGGTCGATGTTTGAAGTTTTCAACTTCAAACCAATATTTCAAAAGTTTTTAACTTTTCTCAATCGTTTACATATTATAAAAACGACTTTTCGTTCACCCTAATCTAAAATTTAAAAGTACTGACAATCAGCAACTTATATTTTTTAAAATGTAAATTTATTTTTTCACCGTTCCTCATAAAATTTTTACTATAAAACCCAACAAATAATGAATTTTATTCTAGTAAACACACGATTTCTACTTTCTTCTATTTTTTCCTTAATGCTCCTATTAAACAGTGTTAATGGAGCAAGTTCGGCTGAGTTAGTAGGCTACAGAAAGGCGGCTAAAGTTGTTGCTGAAAATGAAATTAAAAACACTAGCATTTCTATCGAACTTCCCCAAGAAGCCAATTTAGAACCTTATTTTTTAAACCTATCGTACAGTAGCCCAGCAGAGGATGACATCTTATGCCACCCGGACTATGATGCTTTAGTTGCACTATATGCCTCAACGAATGGGGGGGGATGGAGCAATAATACAGGTTGGGATACGTCCAATCCTGCCAGTTGTGACCCTTGTAGTTGGTATGGTGTGAGTTGTAATAGCGACGGTAGAGTTACAGGGTTAGACCTCGGTGGTAATAATTTGATTGGAACAATACCACCCGAATTGGGCGATTTGACAAATTTGACAACTTTGTCGTTACGTACTAATAGTTTGAGTGGAGCAATCCCCTCTGAATTAGGCAATTTGACAAATTTGACAAGTTTGGAATTAGTTATTAATGGTTTGAGTGGAGCAATTCCACCCGAATTAGGCAATTTAATCAACTTAGAAGATTTACAGTTAAGTAATAATAGTTTGAGTGGAGCAATCCCACCCGAATTAGGCAATTTGACGAATTTGACAGATTTGGTGATAGAAAGAAATGGTTTGAGTGGATCAATCCCATCAGAATTAGGCAATTTGACGAATTTGACAATTTTGGGCTTAGGTCGCAATAATTTGAGCGGAGAAATCCCATCGGAATTAGGTAATTTGACAAATTTGACAGGTTTGTGGATATATCTTAATAATTTGAGTGGAGCAATCCCGTCGGAATTAGGTGATTTGACGAATTTGACAAGGTTGTGGTTATATAGTAATAGTTTGAGTGGAGCAATCCCGTCGGAATTAGGCAATTTGACGAATTTGACAAATTTGCGGTTATATGGTAATAGTTTGAGTGGATCAATCCCATCAGAATTAGGCAATTTGACGGATTTGACAAATTTGCAGTTATATGGTAATAATTTAAGTGGATCAATCCCATCAGAATTAGGCAATTTGACGGATTTGACAAATTTGCAGTTATATAATAATAATTTAAGTGGAGCAATCCCAGCCGAATTAGGCAATTTGACAAAATTGACAAGTTTGTGGTTATATAGTAATAGTTTGAGTGGAGCAATCCCACCTGAATTAGGCAATATGACAAATTTGACAAATTTGCAGTTATATGGTAATAATTTAAGTGAATCAATCCCGGCGGAATTAGGCAATTTGACGAATTTGACACTTTTACAGTTATATAGCAATAGTTTGAGTGGAACAATCCCGGCCGAATTAGGCAATTTGACTAGTTTACAAGATTTACGGTTAAGAAATAATAATTTAAGTGGAACAATCCCGGCGGAATTAGGCAATTTGACGAATTTGACACTTTTGCAGTTAAATGAGAATAGTTTGAGTGGAACAATCCCGGCCGAATTAGGTAATTTGACCAACTTAAATGATTTACGGTTGAATAATAATACCTTATCAGGATGTTTTGCGGCAGAACTCAAGAACTTGTGTAGTGTCGCATTTACTAGTTTTATTAATAATCCTGATTTACCAGGTGGAGGTGATTTTGAAGCTTTTTGTTTAAATGATACGGGTCTTTGTAGTACAGATGATTGTCAAACGGACTTAGTTATAAATGATATGCCAATTATGAAAGGTACTTACCGTTCAGATAATACGATAGTGTCGGCAGGAACGATTGAAGCCAATGATTCAGTAACTTTTAAAGCGGTGGAATCTATTACTTTAAAGCCAGGATTTAGTGCATCAAATGGGGCTACCTTTTATGCTATGATTGAGGATTGTGAATCAAATAATACGATACCCGTCTCCCCATCAGCAGTAGCTAGAAATAATCAAGACATAGCAGAAGTAATGCCGGCACTAGCACTTAAAATAGTGCCCAATCCTGCTTATACCAATGCAACAATACATTATGAATTAACGACACCTTCTAGGGTAAGTATTCAACTCCACGATTTCACGGGTAGCGCAATAATGCCTATTACAACAGCTAGTAATAAGGAAATTGGAGCATATCAAGAACCTGTTAATTTAATGAATCTGAATAAGGGAATTTATTTTGTATTACTTAAAACAGGAAAAAGGGTTACTACTCGTAAGCTAATTGTTCAGTAAGGGCGTAGCTATTGGTGACTGTTCCTAATGCTTAGAGGAGATAAAAGCGTAAGGAAAAAAAGTAAAAATTTGCTGGAGCATCCAAAAAAATATCCATATCTCTTTAATTAGAGATTTAGCAAATAATAACCTACGCATTTGAGCTTGTCTTTTTTACCTCATACTGCGTTAAAAATACTCGCCATAGCCCTGCTATGTCTGTGAGCTTCCCTTTGAATAGAATGAATGGATTATTTATTTACACAACTTATCATGAATCTTCAAAATCTGCGGCACTAAAGGTGCTTTCCCATCATTCAAAATAATAAAATCAGCGAGTTTAATTTTTTCTGCATCGAGCATTTGTTTGTCGATTCTGGCTTTGACGGCGGCTTCGGTTGTATTATCCCTTTGCATAACTCGCTCAATCCGAATAGCTTCGGGAGCAACGACCAAAATACTTTTATCCATTTGTAAATGCCCTTTGCTCTCAAATAAAATGGCTGCTTCTTTTAGGGTATAGGGTACGCCTGCTTGCGCATTATGCCAGTCAACCCCATCTTGGTACATGACGGGATGGACAATCTGGTTTAATTTTTCCAGTGCTGCTTTATCAGAAAAGACAATATTGGCAATGTAGGCTCGATTATAACTGCCATCGGCTAAGTAGGATGCTTCCCCAAAGGTCTCTATGATTTTAGCTTTGAGCGTTTCATTTTTGACAATTAACTCCTTTGCCTTATCATCTGCATAGTAGATAGGAATGCTGAGTATTTCGAATATTTTGCAAACGGTTGTTTTGCCGCTGCCGATGCCGCCTGTGATGCCTACTTTTTTCATGTTGTGCTGTAGCGCCAAGCTCTGCTTGGCGTAATTTATAATGTTCTGTAACGTTAAGCCTTGCTTGGTGTGAAATTTAGCGACACCAAGCAGAGCTTGGCGCTACAGTTTTATTGATACCCAAATCGTTTCAAAACCTTTTCATTATCTCGCCAATTTTCTTTGATTTTGACATATAATTCGAGGTACACTTTAGTATCTAAAAAAGCTTCGATGCCTTTTCGAGATTCGATGCCCAATTTTTTTATAGCCGCTCCACCTTTCCCAATGATAATAGGTTTTTGTGTTTTTCGATTGACATAAATATGTGCTTCGATGCGGGTAATATTTTCCCCTTTGGTCGTGACATCTTCCTTAAAAGAATCGACAATCACTTCGCAAGAGTAGGGGACTTCTTTTTTATATTGTTGTAATATTTTTTCTCGGATGATTTCACTAACGAAAAATCGCTCAGGCTTATCGGTCAATTGGTCCTTGGGATAATAAACGGGACCCTCTGGTGTATTTTCCAAAATTAATTCCAATAATTTTTCAGTATTAACTTTGTTGAGTGCCGAGATAGGAATGGTTTCTTTAAAATCAAGCCAATTATTCCATTTTGTGATAAGGGAGGTGATGTCTTCATCCGAGCATTGGTCTATTTTATTAATCACCAAAAATAGCGGTACTTTTAATTTTTTAAGGCGAGTTACGGTTGGTCCATCTTCGTCATATTTGTCATACTTATCCGTGACAAATAGCATCACATCCGAATCTTCAAAAGTAGAGGCGACAAAACGATTCATCGCTTCGTGCATTTTATAGCCTACTTCCACCACTATCCCTGGCGTATCAGAAAAGACCAATTGATAATCCTCGTCACTCACAATGCCTAAAATTCGATGTCGAGTAGTTTGGGGTTTACTCGTAATAATAGACATTCGTTCGCCCACTAAGGCGTTCATAAGGGTGGATTTGCCGACATTGGGCCGGCCTATGATATTTACGAATCCTGATTTGTGCATATTTGCAGGTGTCAGGTGCGAGGTGTCAGGTGTCAGGTTTTGGCTTCATCGCCTGACACCTGACACCTGACATCTGACACCTATTAATTAAATCTAATCGCTTTGACTGGACTAATCTTCGTTATTAAATAAGTTGGAATAATCAAGAACGTAACGGTTAGTATCAGCGTACTGATGTTTAAAGCTAAAATTGTTCCCCATTGAAGGTCGATAGGGGCATAGGATAGAAAATAATTTTCTTCCGATAGTTTGATAAAGTGGAAATAATCTTCTAGCAGACAAAAGCCAATGCCTATGATATTGCCCCAAAGTAGGCCTAATCCAATGATATAGGCGGCATGGTATAAAAATATCTTTCGAATCGTCCAATCTCTTGCCCCCATAGCTTTGAGAATACCAATCATATTGGTGCGTTCGAGAATCAAAATCAACAATGCCGTTATCATATTTATCACACAAACGGCAATCATCATACCTAAAATAACGACTTCATTTATATCTTGAAAATCGAGCCAGCCGAAAAGACCAGGAAATATTTTTTTAATATTTTGTCCATCTAAATGACTCGGGAGTTCTTCTAAATAGACATATTCCGTTATTGGTTCTAAATCATCCAAATCATCTAAAAAGATTTCAAATCCACCGACTTGGTTAGGGGTCCATTTATTTAATTGTTGTAAAAAACGAATATCGACTAAGGCAAAACTTTTATCAAAATCAATCAATCCTGTTTGATAAATACCCTTGACTTTTAGTTTTCTTGGAATCTGCGTATCCCCTTGGACAAAATAGACATTGAAGGATTGACCAACGGCTACATTCAAACGGTCTGCCGTTTTCTGGGAAATCATAATCCCTCGCTCTGATTTATCGGCTTCCAAATTTAATAACTCACCCGCTTTCAGAAATTGCTGAATAAATGCCCAATCATAATCATCGCCAATGCCTTTCAGCACAATGCCTTCAATCGCATTTTTGGTCTTTATGATGCCCGGCTTTAAAGCGTATACTTGAATATGTTTGACTCCTCCCTTTGTGGTCGCTGCATATTCTTCGGACAATTCTCTCCCAAAAAAATCTCTTTTGGCAGGGTAAGTTAATTGTTCTATGTCTACAATATTTGGATAAAATCGTTGGTCTTTTTCTATGGAAGGCGTTTCTAAAGTAGTACTACTTCCACTAGCACCTAAAGCGGTAATTTGAATATGACCATTGAACCCAAATATTTTACCACTAATTTCTTTTTTAAATCCACTAATCATAGCCGTCGCCCCAATCATTACTGCTAAACACAAAGCAATGGCAGCAATAGCAATCCGAATAATCATCCTAGAGAAGGATTTTTTATTCGCCTCGGCTACTTTTTTGGCTATGAAATATTCTAAATTCATTTATTGGATTCTGGATGCTAGATGCTAGTTAATTTTAAGTTACTGTTTGTTAATACTTTTAGTTATTGGTATTAAATTTTAAACTTTGCTTAGGAATGAGAATGAAATAATTGATGGTTTTCAATTTCATTAAAAGTTTGATTGTTAAGCAAATGTACTAACTGCCGACTGCCAATTGTTTACTGCCAACTGCACTAGGCGGCAAAAGTACCAATTTACCACAAAAAAAAAGGAGAAAAATTCTAGTCAGGTAGAATTTTTCTCCTTTTGTTATTTTAAACGGTGATTTTTGCCTGTAAATTGTCAGTCTCTTTAAGAAACTATAGGAAATAGAAACTTGTTAAAAAGTTTATCCCTCACCATTTTTCTTTTTCCTTCCAAAAGGAAACAAGTCTTTCAATTTATCCTTCGCATTTTCCAGCTCCTTTCCAATCGTCGTATCTTTAAGAATATCTTTTACGCTACCTAAGCTATCCAATTTAGGTAATTCCAATTTGCCACCGCTTGCCAAAGAATCAAGTGCAGTTTTTGCCGTTTCTTTAGCTGTTTCTTCTGCTTTAGTTTTAGCTTCTTCTACCTTTGTTTCAACAACAGAAGTAATGGTATCTTTTAATGCCCCTGCTTCCCCTTTTACTTTGGCAGTGGTGCTATCAATGATAGTTTTAACAGAATCTACTGCTTGATTTACGGTAGATTCAATGGCATCTCTAGTAGCATCTTGAACAGAAGTTTCTCCATCTGCGGCAGTTGGGATAATATTAAATGTTGGTTCAAACGCAGTACCTCCTACATCAATTTTTAAACGAATATATTCTCCGTTTGCTAAGTTAATACCTTTCGATTGGGCTGCTTTAGCAATGGCATCCCATGCGTTATTTGCTGTTCTAGAAATCCCTGTTTTTTCCAATAATTTTCTTGGCACCTTTGCTTTGACCACATACTCCATTTCTTGCGTCAAACCGTGTTTTCCACTAATTAAAAAAGACATATCCTCAATTTTGTGTTCAAATTCTCTGACTGTCATAAAGCCATCTTTGACTTCAATCCAGTTTTTAGAATCACGGATTTTAAGATTTGCTATTTTATCTTTGATATTCAATCTTTTGCTTAACTCTTTCAAGGGTTCGAATCCCTCAATCACTCCGTCAAGGGTATGAAAAAAACCTGATAGATTAAGAGACGTCAAGTCGGGAATCATATCCATCCCTAAAATTCCATTCATGGAAAGGGTGGTATTAAATTTTCCATCGATGAACTTGCCGATAGGTGCTAATTTTTCAAAAGTATTAAAAGTATTGAATGCTTTGTTAAAATTCAAAGAATTCAAGGTGGTCTTCATATCGAATTTTGGTTTGCTTAAATCTTGCGTATTGTAAGCTCCATCGAAAGAAACATCACCCCCTAAAATTTTGCCTTTAACATCTTTCATAATCGCCTCACTATCTTTGACTTTAACGATTCCTTTAATATTATTTAAATCAAAATTGGTATAGGTTACTTTCTTTAAATCTGACTTAATTTTTAAATCAACATTATCTGGAACAGGGATGATTTCCATCGCTTCGGTTTCTTCCGTAGCTTCCATTTCTGTCATAAACTGATTCAAGTCTAAATAGTTGGATTTAATATCAAGGTCTCCCGTAAGTGTTTCATCATCAAGTGCATAGCCAAAAAGGTTGTTGATGCTTCCTTTGGCTTGAATATCACTTTTGTCAATTTTTGTATAAAAATTATGAATCTTAGTTTTTTCAGGATTGACGATTCCATCAAAGGTAAAATCCGTCATTTTATAGGTGTCGTAATCCAATTTTTTAATATCGGCATCTATATTAAAATTGAATCGGTCGAATACTTCAGTTGATGTCTCGTCAGCCGTTAAAACTGTTTTAGGTGCTTGGTCTATTGCTTTTTGCGTATTATAAAATCCAACTTTGGGAGTCGCCTCCATTTCTTCTGTTACCCATTCATTGGCATTAAAATAATCCGATTTGATTTTGAAATTACCTTCCATCGTTTTGTCTGGACTAAAGTAAGCCAACAAGTTCCTAATTTGACCCGAAGCACGCATATCACTTTGTCCCAAAAGAGCGTTAAAATTATCAAATTTGATACTTTGTGGACTAAAATCAGTCATCAATGAATTGATAACGACTTTTGGTAAATCTGTTTGTTCTACCAAAATATCCATAACTTCAATATTTCCTCGTATATCCAATGCCTCATACTGCTCATTTTCTATTTGCGACATGGCTGCATTGACATAAAAATCCGAATTAATTACTCCTTGTAAATTGGTTACTCCTTCCAAAGGAATGGCTTTTGCAACATCCGCTAAGTCTATTATTCCCCGAACTTCTGTTTTTAATTTGGGGTCAGAAACAGGATTTCTTAAATTAAAATTACCTCCAAAAGGATTGTCGCCTAGCTTAAATTCAAATTGAGGAATTCTAACGACTAAATCGTCAAAATCTGAACTTGGGCTATTAATAGTCAAATCTGCAAATATCGACTGTAAAGCCAATGGAAGGTCAGGATATTGCACTTTTCCATTATCAATTTGAGTACTGATTTTAAAGGCTGGATAAGTACCTTTTGCTGCATTATATACGCCTGATACTAAACCATTTAAGGTCATTTTGCCATCAATTTTGGCAGCTTCATAATCTGCCGTATAAGCAGATGGAATAATTGACCAAAGGTTTTTAAAGCTATTTTGAGGAGAACTAAATTTTAAATCCATCACATATTCCTCGTCATTCAAATCCACCATACCATCTGTTTTGATGGTCAAAGCATTAAGATTTAGCACATTATCTTTTAAAGTAAAGACTAAATCATTAACATTCATATTAATAATAGCATCCAAATCCGCTTTTGCTTTGCGCAAATAAGTCATGCCTTCTAATTCGACGGATAAAGCACCGATTTTAGTAGCTGTATCTAAATCGAAAACAGATTCAGAAAAATCTCCAGAACCATTATGATTTAAATTATCCATCTCCATTTCAAAATCAAGGCTTTCATCTATGTAGGTCACAGAACCATTCATGATAGAATAATGCTCCATTTGGACCATATAAGCTACGGGTTCCGCATTGACGGGCGTTGGTCCAGCTTTTGAAATATCCCAATTGGCTTGCCCATTTTTTAACACTCGAACATTAACTTGCGGACTTTCTACGGTAAAAGCTTTCACGGGGATAGATTCTCTATTATTCCATACCTGCCAAAAATCCAATTCTAATTCAATTCCCGGCGCAGTAAGCAATCGAGTCCCTGCAAATTCATTAACGCCATCAACAGTCAAATTGTCTAAGGTTAAGGTGATAGCAGGGAAATTTCTTAATAAAGATAATTCCGCATCCCTAAAATCGACCTTCGCATTAAGTGATTTATTGGTCTCGTCTTTTAGGACATCAACAATTTTGTCTTTATAAAAAATAGGGATAGCAATTGCCGCTACCAAAAATAGGACAGCTAAGAGTGCTGAAAACTTAAATATATTTTTAATTAATTTCATGAGTATCAGTTTGTTAGGCTAGATTCGGTTTGATTTAAACTTATCAATTTTTAATTGAATAAGTTGCTTTTAAAGACTTCATTTTAATAAATAGGTCACAATATTAATGCCTTTTTTGTTAGTAAATACTTAAAGGGATAAATACGGCGATTGTTCGATAAAAAGATGGAAGTTGAAGTAGAAATGCATAAAAAAGGAAGTGAAATAGGATGTTTTTAAGTTTTCTTTAACTCAATCGATAATTATCTTCTTTCTTGAACGGTTTATTTTTTGAAAAATTTTCTAGGATACCCACACATGGAGCAAAAACAGGGTTTAGGTGTGTGAATGACCTGTTGACTATCAATTCTTTAGAGGTAACTCTTGCCAAGTTTGCGCAGAAAATAATTTCTAAGGATATAAGTGAAATTTAATTTTAAATTTTAAACCACCTTCGGTGGGAATTGAAGTTGAGATTGAAGTTGAAGTTGAGATTGAGATTGAAGTTGAGATTTAAAAATATATCGACATTTCAAATTATCGATTCCGATTTGTATCGGAATTAGTTTTAAAATTTACGTAAGCGCCTAAAATTGTCGTAGCTATTCGTTTTGTCGTAAAAAAACAAATTAGTTATAAATTATATGGATTTAAATTTTATATTTGCTTTTAAATTTAAAAGGATTTCCGAGTTCCCTATAACAACATATAATAATTAACAGCTCTTTATAAAAGATTCTAAATTTTATAAGACGGCTAACCCTTCCTTTGATTCATTAATTTTTAATTTTTACCTCAATCTTCCTAAGATTGGCAGTCCGATTTTACATTATGAAAAAAGTATTACTTTTCTTGTTCTCTTATTTTCTTATGTCAACACTCTACAGTCAAATAGATGGTTTCTGGACAGATGCCTCAACGACGAATATGCGTAGTCAAACTGGCGAACGCTGGATTACGCCACAAAAATATAGAGCATTGCATCTGGATAAAGCTGGTTTGGAAAAGGTATTGCGCCGAGCCCCTAGTCCCACTACTAGGAATAATGATGCCTTGACCATTGCGATTCCAATGCCAGATGGTACAACTCAACATTTTGCTATAAAAACGACTCCTACTTTGCATCCTACATTAGCAGCAAAATATCCCGCGCTACAAACTTATTCGGGAAGAGGTATTAATGACCCTTCTGCTACCATTCATTTAGACATGACTCCCCAAGGGTTTCATGGAATGATTTTATCTCCAAATGGCACTGTTTTTATTGACCCCTATTATAGAGGTAGAGCCGATTATTATGTGTCTTATTATAAAAAAGATTTCACTCCCACTGAAATGCCTAAATTATCTTGTGAAGTCAAAACAGATGCCGCTGATCATTTAGAACAAGATAAATCGCTAGAAGCCGAAACATCCATTCGATTAGGTACTGCTCGAATGGCAACTATCAATATGCGTACTTATCGAATAGCAGTAGGCACCAATGGTACTTATACCGCTTTTCATGGAGGGACTGTTCAAGCTGGTTTATCAGCTGTTATGACTACTATCAACAGAGTCAAAGGCGTATATGAAGATGAACTAGCCGTCAGTTTTCAATTAGTAGCCAATAATGACCAAGTTATTTTTACCAATGCTAATGACCCCTATAGTAATAATTCCAATTCTATTAACGAAAATGCAGGGGTGCTTGATAATGCTATTGGTAATGCCAACTATGACATTGGCCACGTATTTACTACGGGAAGTGGTGGTTTAGCAGGGCTTGGAGTAGTTTGTTCTAATCAAAAAGCAGCAGGAACAACAGGTTTATCTCAACCGACAGGCGACCCATTTGATATTGATTTTGTGGCGCATGAAATAGGGCATCAATTTGGCGGAAATCATACCTTTAATGGAGATAGTGGAAGTTGTGCGGGTGGTAATAGAAATAGAAGTACGGCTTATGAACCTGGCAGTGGCTCGACAATTCAAGCCTATGCAGGTATTTGTGGAAATGATAATTTACAGAATAATAGTGACCCTTATTTTCATTTAGTCAGTTTAAATGAGATGCGCACCCATGTTACGGAAGAATCAGGTGCAAACTGTGGTACTTTGGGCAGTCAAAATAATACGACTCCAGTAGCCAATGCCAATGCCGAAAATATCAATGGCAAAAGTATTCCTGCTAATACGCCATTTGAATTGACAGGTATTGCTACGGATGCAGATGGTGACAATCTAACCTATAGTTGGGAACAATGGAATTTAGGCGCTCAGAGTGATGTCAATTCCCCCGCTGCTGGCGCACCACTTTTTCGGTCTTTTCAACCAACTACCAGTACGACTAGAATTTTTCCAACCTTGCAGAATGTTTTAAATAATACGACCTCTTTAGGAGAAATTTTGCCTTCTGGTAGTACCACTTTAAATTTTCAATTTATTGCCAGAGATGATAATATGGCTGGTGGTTTTGATGCAGATATAATTGAATTAAATGTAGTGAATGGAACGGGACCATTTAAGATAAATACCCCAAATTCCTCAACTACCCTAAGTGGGACAACTACCATTACATGGGATGTAGCAGGCACCGATAATAGTCCAATTAATTGTGGTGCAGTTGATATTTTTTTATCGCTGGATGGTGGGCAAACCTTTACGCAGCAATTAGCCGATAACGTCAATAATAATGGTTCGGCTACTATTACTTTACCTAATGTCGATGTAACGACCGCAAGGTTAAAAATTAAATGTGCTGATAATGTATTTTTGGATATAAATGATGCCAATTTCACGATTGAGCCAAGTTCTGCTAATCCTTGTACGATTAGCAATATTGAAGCAGGTACTACTTCCGCTTGTGATATGTCAACAGGAAGATATACCCAACAAATCACGGTTACTTATACTGATGCGCCAAGCACAGGCAATTTAGTGGTCAACGGACAAAATTTTGCAATCACTAGTAGTCCACAAATGGTCACTTTGACCGATTTAATTGCAGATGGTAATACTATAACTGTAACTGCCAATTTTTCTGCAAATGCTAGTTGTTCTAGTACGGCAACTGATTTATTTCAGGCACCTAGTCCATGTATTCCTGTTTGTACTATAGCTACTATTACAGCAGGTACACAAACTGCTTGTAATCCGACGACCAATACTTATACACAAGCAGTGACTATTACCTATAATAATCCACCCGCTTCTGGAGATTTGGTCGTCAATAATCAAACCTTTGCTATTACGAATAGTCCCCAAATAGTCACCTTAACTAATTTAACTGCCGACGGTAATAATGTGACGGTTACCGCCAATTTTTCTATGGATACAGATTGTTCGCAGACAGCCACTAATTTATTCCAAGCGCCTGCTTCTTGTGCGCCTGTTTGCGCTATTACCAATATTGCCTCAGTAAGTCAGACTGCTTGTAATACTGGGAATAATACTTATACACAAACGCTAACGGTTACTTATGTTAATCCACCTACTTCTGGAGATTTAATCGTCAATAATCAGAATTTTTCCATTACAGGTAGCCCACAAAATATCACGCTTACTAATTTGAATGCAGATGGTCAAAACGTAAACATCAATGCCTTTTTTGTAACAGACCAAAATTGTATATTCACTCAAAATAGTCTTTTTACCGCACCAGCAGCTTGTGTAACAGATTTATGTCAAGAATATAATGCCACAGATTTGCCTATTGTTATTTCAGCGAATGGGACACCGACTATTACCTCTACCATTAATATAACACAAACAGGAACAATTACAGATGTAAATATCAAAAACTTAAAGGGGACACATTCATTTATTTACGATTTAGATTTTATGTTGACTAGCCCTAGTGGAAAAGACGTTTTATTGGTTTCAGAAGCCTGTTTTGGTTTTTTTGAAGATTTTGACTTAAATGTAGATGATACTGGAACCGCTAATACCTGTCCTATTACTGGTGGTAACACTTATCCACCTGTAGGAAGTCTAGCTGATTTTAATGGAGATGAGGCTACGGGTAATTGGACTTTAACTGTTAAAGATTTTTTTGAATTTGATGGAGGAAGCCTTGATGAATGGACATTAGAAATTTGCACTGTTACTGATGCTACAACCGACCCATGTAGTATTACCACATTACCCATTAATGAAAACCCAATTCAGAGTGGCACGTATCTTTCTGGTGGAACAATCACCTCTACTGGAACAATTGCGAATAATGCAACGGTTGTATTTCAAGCGGCCACTTCTATTACGCTTAGTGCTGGATTTACAGCAGCAGCAGGAAGTAATTTTACCACTCAAATAGAAAATTGTGTCAATCCTTTAGAATCAGAAGAAGTAGCGGCTATAAATAGAACAAAACGGGTTTCTACTAGAAAAAATATCGATAAACAAGCACTTAGATTATCTGCAATGAATATGGAGGTTTATCCAAATCCATTTAAAAATAAAACTCAAATTGCTTACCAGTTGACCCAAGCTTCTCATTTATCTATTCAGTTAATAGATCTCAATGGTAGATTAGTGAAACAAGTATTGCCTCCATCTTTCCAAGAAACTGGAAGGTATCAATTGGAGCTACCCGCAACGGATTTTAGTACAGGTATTTATTTTATTCAACTACAGACGAACGATGGAATAGTGACTAAAAAATTAGTTATACAAGAATAAATTTTAGGTTCTTTGATATTCTAATAAAAAAAGCAAGTACTTAGATTGTAAGTACTTGCTTCTCTTAGAGCATGTTTAAATTTTCATGATTGAGCGAAAGTGAGCAAATTTAATTTTGT
>CAYMSC010000082.1:0-17590 GCA_964392805.1 uncultured Saprospiraceae bacterium | reverse complement strand
CCTGTTGGGAAAGAACCAATTTCTGTCAAAGTACCATCTGCTGCTTGTGCATAAGCCACTACTGAGTTAGGTCCTTGTACGATACCATCTACCTGACCCTCACCATTCGTCATCGCATATACTGCTCCTACTGCATCTGCACAGCTTACTCTATTTACTTCTACTGGATTAGAAAGATCAAAACAACCGTTGATGTTATCAATATTTCCTCCAACTTCGAGCCCTGTTAAATCTCCTTGAGATGCATAATAAAATACATTGCTAACACCTGCTGATAAAGAATTAAAATCAAAATCAGAGAAGGTTACTGGTAATCCAAGTATCTCTCCTGAAGTAGCATCTGTAACAATCCATCCTTCACTAGGCGTAACAAAGCTACCCTCAAACGGAGGACCAACTGCCTGAACAGTATTAATTGGTTCACCTACTGTGATTCTTATTCGAAGTATTGGTTCATTAGGATCAAGTGCGCCGCCACCATTAGAACCAATAGTAGTTCCAGCAGCAGTTTGAATACCAACGATATTTTCCAAGCCTGGGTGCGCACCGATTGTCGACGTAGGGTCGTCAGTAGATGGACCAGAGCCTGAACCGTCAAAACCTTGTGAGAAGCCAGCAGCCCCAGAAGCGTTGTTAACCTCCGTACCTGCATCCCATAAATCAGCACCTGTCAGTACGACCTCTATTGGACCGTTGAAGTTTCCGTTCTCGTCGAAGACTTCAAATTCAAGGGGATTTTGATTTCCAAAGAAGCCGTCATTGGAAGGAATAATCATCGTAGCGAATGATGCGTAACGGTAATTCAATGGATTCCGTATATCAATTGATCCTGAAATTGTTTCTCCTGGTGATATGAACTGTACCTCACCATTACCTATAGTTGCCTGAAGGCGACCTGGTTGAGCAAACTCTGAACCAAGCAATTCAGTATTACCACCTTCAGCAAGCGACTCTAAACCTGGTGTAGCACGCTCTCCAAAGTTGAAGAGGTCAAAGCTTCCATCGTGAAGTCCAACCCAAGGCTCCGTAACAAAGAAGCCATCAGCAGGCTGTATCACTTCAAATTCAAATTGTACAGCCGTGGCTGTATTATCAACAGGTGTCTCTTCCACAACACTACCCTCAAACAGAGGACCAACGGCCTGAACCGTATTAATGGATTCACCTACTGTGATTCTCACTCTCAGTATTGGTTCATTAGCACCAAGTGCGCCGCCACCATTAGAACCAATAGTAGTTCCAGCAGCAGTCTGAATACCAACGATATTTTCCAAGCCTGGGTGCGCAGCGACTGTTGACGTAGGGTCGTCAGTAGAAGGACCAGAACCCGAACCGTCGAATCCTTGAGAGAAGCCAGCAGCCCCAGAAGCGTTGTTAACCTCCGTACCTGCATCCCATAGATCAGCACCTGTCAGTACGACCTCGATTGGACCGTTGAAGTTTCCATTCTCGTCGAAGACCTCGAACGCAAGCGGGTTTTCATTTCCAAAGAAGCCGTCATTGGAAGGAATGATCATCGTAGCGAATGAAGCGTAACGGTAATTCAATGGATTCCGTATATCGATTGATCCTGAGATCGTTTCTCCCGGTGATATGAACTGTACCTCACCATTACCTATAGTTGCCTGAAGGCGACCTGGTTGAGCAAACTCTGAACCAAGCAATTCAGTATTACCACCTTCGGCAAGCGACTCTAAACCTGGTGTAGCACGATCTCCAAAGTTGAAGAGGTCAAAGCTTCCATCATGAAGACCAACCCAAGGTTCCGTAACAAAGAAGCCATCAGCAGGCTGTAACACTTCAAATTCAAATTGTACAGCCACCGGCTGACCAGAACCATCTGTTAATACTATTGCATCGGGATTTATATTATCTGCTATATCATCTCCTACACAAAATTCAAATGGTCCTCCTGATAATGTACCGCCATCTACATCACAAACTACATCACCGTCTGCTGGGTCAGAAGGTCCTGCTGTATCATCGTCTGCTGTATCGTCGTCTGCTGCTACTCTATTAATATAAACACCATTAGAAAAAGAGAAACATCCTCTTAAATCTTCAATATTATTACCTACTGCTAAACCTTGTAAACCATCATCGTAAGCTAAGTTTCTAATAAAACATACACCTACACCTGCTGCATCAAAATTTGGTCCTGTAAAGCTTCCCGGTAATCCTAAAATAAAACCTCTATCATCTGTTACAACCCACTGGTTAAATGTTCCATTAGTTCCTGATATAGTAAGGGCTCCTGCTGGTATATGGTCTGCTGTTCCATCTACTGTAAATGTGAACGGTCCACCTGTAACATATCCACCATGTGTGTTACAATTACTATTTGCATCAATTCTTTCAATTCTCCATATACCTAAACTAGCAATCTCTCCATTAGCATTCTCTAATAGACCATCTGTAATTTTAAAAATTTCTTCCCTTGGTTGAGTATCTAAATTATCTGAGGCAAAAGATGCTCCTGAATCTGAACCTGAATCATATGGTACAAATTGTATTACTTTACTTTCTATAAATTTACCATCTTCTACTAAATTTAAGTTATTAAATCCAACAAACCAATCTGGGCTTGGTGCTATCATAGATGCCAAACTCAAATATGGGTGACTAGATGATATTTCGAATGTAGTTGAAATAGTATCTGGGGAAGGTCTTACTCTTGTTGGACTTTCTATATAAGTCTCTGCATAGCCTGCATCAATCATTGCAGCAATTTCTGCATCTAATGGTTGTCTTGAACCTGTCTGAGAGATATTTACGATTCCTTGAGAGGCAATTGTTCCTCCTTCAAATAGTTGAGTAGATGCATTATGCGTCATTCCTGCTACTGGAGACCATCTTGCAATATTTGGCTCATCTGCTGGAAAATCTGTTGGGTGCGTTACTTCACTCCATGTTGCATCAAAAATAATTCTATATTCTGCTGTAATTTCTGCAGCTGCTGGCTGACCAACAGAAACAATACCTTGTACGTTATTTTGTGGTAATCCACCGATTTCTTGAATCAAGGTTAACGTTGACCCATTGATAGCAAATACGCCTACTTCTCCTGATAATCCATAACATTGATATAAATAATTACCATCATCAGAAATCCACATATCAATCCATCCTTCTGTTGTACCAAAGGCTGCTGCTGGGTCTGTTGTATTACCTGTTGCTCCTGTTCCTTGTGCAGCTGTTTGGTCTAATAATTCTATATTCCCATTATTAAAACTATAAGATGCTAATCCTGCTTCGATTGCATTGGATACGAAAAAAGTATTGTCGTCAGAGAAATCTAACCAACATGCTGTTCTTCCTGTATTGTTTGCTCCTGATGCTACATCTAAATCTATGGGTCTCAATGAACCATTAGAAGTTATCTGCCATGTTGAAACAGAACCATCTTGTAAGGCTGGAAACGCTGGTGGCGCACCATTTGGTTGAAATTCTCTTGCTTCTGTTACCACTACGTAGTTATCACCAACAATTTGAAAACCGATTGCTGATGGTAAGTTTCTACCTTCTGAGTTGTCTCTTAAAGTTGAAGTTGCTGCTCCTACTGCTCCTGCACTTAATGTACCATTTTCATTTACTCGATATACAACAATTTCATCTTGGCTTCCACTTGCTAAAGCAGATGCGCCTGCATTAATAGATGCAGCTACTAAGTAATTACCATCTGGTGAGAATTGTACTGCCGATGGTCGGTTCGCTAAATCTCTCGTTGAGTTAGTTACTGGCTCTAATGAGCCGTTGTCCATTAATCTGAAACCAATTAAACTTCCTTGTTGTGCTGGTTCACCTTGTGCTAAAAATTCAGGGCGAGTAATGTTACTTACGTAAACTAATCCATTTACATCTGCCATTTCGGATGGCTTGTGTGCAATTGAGTTTGGCCCTATATCACCTGTTGATTCTGTATCTATTACCGTCAAAGAGAAATCTGGATTGACTCTCATAGAAGTAATTGTATTGCTACCTGCGTTTACAGCTAATACAAATCGGTTATCTACTGTTTTTGTAATTGCGTAAGCAGAAATTAATGGGTCTAAACCTTCCCCTCCGTCATAATCTCCACCATTACCGCCTGTTGGGTAGGTTCCTAAAATAGTTAATGTTCCATCTGCTGCTTGTCCATATGCAACAACTGCATTTGGTCCTTGTACATTACCTTCTACTTGTCCATTACCATTAGTCATGGCATAGACGGCTCCGACTGATTGAGCTTGAAGGAAATTAAAATTCAATAGTATTATGAGTAGTATAAAAAATTGGAAAATCGCTTGGAAGGGTAAAGTGAGTCTGGGTTGTCCAACTTTCCTCTTCATTGAAAAGTATTCTAATGTCATAAATAAAAATTTTTAGGTTAACAAAATTTGAGGCATAGATATTCCAGTCTGGGGGGGGAGCAGATTATCCATTTTTCTTAAAAAATGTTCAATAAATATTAAAAAATAAGTATGTTGATTTTAATGTAAAATGTTAATTGTTTGTGGTAGCCAGTAGGTAGTATACTTTAATGACAGGGCAAATTTAAGCGGAAAAAGAGTTGGAAACAAATAGCCCTTAATTCTATGTAACTAATAATATTTCACAAGAATAACAAAATTCACGAAAGTATTTTTTCGTCGCTCAAATCATCACAAAAGTATAACAAATGCGTTTTATTAAATTCATGAAATATGCCTAAATCGCCTATATTGTTCCTTTTTCGTCCTAGAAAAGACAAATGTTTTTTTTTACAAAAAAAAGTATAATTGATTAAAATTGAAGTGTTTTTAAACAACTTTAAAGCAAATATGCTATAAGCTATATAAAATTTTATTTGGATATTATCATCTTCGGTTCCACAAAGAGTAAGAATTGGTGAGATACACAGTAGTATTGAATGCAAAAAGATATCAAGACACTGACGGGATTTTATGCTTTGTTTTTAGGTAATTCCAATAAAACAGATAAAATTTATCAGGAATAATAGGTCGGAAATAAAATTATCTAAACCCTATTCTTGTATTTTTTCGCCGTCTCTAAATTTATTAAGAATCGTTAAAAATAAACTTACATTTTATACCTTTAAGTAGTAAGAGTAATATGGTATGAGAAATAAATCTCAATTATCTATAAGATTCTTCTCAAAATACTTTAGTATTGATTGTTCTATGCCTTGCTTAACAATTTGTAGTCAAAGTCCTTACAAATAAAATGTCGGAATCGATATTTCGACCCCGACAAGGAAAAATAATTAATATAACCAAAAACAGTGAAAAGGTACTGCTTTTCCCTTATTCACCAAAACATTTAACACTTTAGTTTTAAAAATGTCACAGAAATCTCCTCTTTTTTCTCAAAATAACATTGTTACTGCCTATTCTTGTCTCTTTGTTTTCGCTTTTTGATAGATTTAGTTTATGACTTCGTAATTAATTTCGCTATATCTATAACCAATTCGCTCTCCAACAACCCTCAAAGTATCACCTTTATGTAATTGGACGGGTTTTGTATAAATTTGCCACCCATCTGCATTTCGGCTTTTATTATTTATCTTAAAACCGATAGTCGCTCCTTTCGTTTCGCAGTTTAATGTCGCTACATCATTTTGCATACGTATTGTTGGAAGAGCAACTTTTAGTTCATTCCCACTGGGTCGCATTTTTTCTTTTAATGTGGTTTCTGGAATTAGTCCTGTATCATCAAAAGAAGTAACCCATGTTTGGCATTTTGTCCGCAGATCCAACAACTTTTCTTTATATTTTGGGTCATTTGCTAAATTATTTAATTCGTAGGGGTCTTTATCCACATCAAATAGTTCTTCCGCTGGTTTTTTATCTCGAAACCAAAGTACTTGCTCGGGGGTTAGCTTATCTTCATCTCTCAAACGATACAATTCCTGCATAATGGGCTGTTGGTCTCGATAAGCTACTTTTAAAAACATAGGTTTTTCTGGTTGGTAATATTTGATGTATTTAAATTGTTGATCTCGCACAGCTCGATTACAATCATAAGTTTCATCAAATCTATCAGCAGCCGCATAAATATTCGTTGGTTCTATTTTTCGTTGGAACTTTCCTAAAAATGGCCTACCATCTAAAAAATTGGGTGGGTCGATACCTGCCATAGATAAGGCAGTTGGACCAAAATCTATAAAACTAATCAATCGGTCATCTCGCTGTCCAGCAAATAATTGATTGGGAAATCGGATTATCATTGGCACTCGCAATCCTGAATCATAGAGCAAACG
Source organism: uncultured Saprospiraceae bacterium (assembly GCA_964392805.1). Taxonomy (GTDB): domain Bacteria; phylum Bacteroidota; class Bacteroidia; order Chitinophagales; family Saprospiraceae; genus JAFMDF01. Next base: position 11,352 of record CAYMSC010000082.1, on the reverse strand, counting down.
CTTTTGTCTGGGTAAAGGGCCGCCATGATCTGTATACCAGACAATAATCGTCTTTTCTAATTCTCCTGCGGCTTCCAATTCTTTTAGTACCTCCCCCACTTGGTGGTCCATTTGTTTGATATTGGAATACATTTGGCGGATGTCTTGTCGACCAATCTCCGTATCTGGTAAATAAGGGGGAACAGGTACTTCTAAATCCTTATCTACCCAAAGCGAATCTTTTGCTCTTGCCCATATTTGCGATTCATGGGTGACCCCATAATTAAAAATAGAAAAAAATGGCTGCCCCGCTTTTCTATTTTTCCAATGTCCTTTATTCCCATTCTCGTCCCAAGCAGTCACGGAACAACGAAATTGGTAATCTTGCTTAGCATTATTCGTACAGAAATACCCTTCTTCTCGTAAATATTCGCTAAACATACGCACTCCTTCAGGCGGTAAGGCTTCGTAATGCTCAAAATCTTTGGGTACGGAGGCATAGCCTTTTAGTAGCCGCTCTGGCACATCAGTCATAAACCAAGGCCCTGTTCGCATATGGTTAGCTCCGATATGCGTCGGGTACATCCCCGTAGCTAAAGCTGCCCGACTCGGTGAACAAACGGGCGAAGGCGAATACACATTATCATAACAAATCCCCTCTGCTGCTAATCGACTTAAATTGGGGGTTTGAATGGTACTATCGCCAAACGACGGAATGACTGGACTTAAATCCTCTGCTACTAGCCATAGAATATTGGGTTGGAAGGGTAATTCATATTGAAAGGGTAATTGCTTAGAGGCTTTTACTTTTTCTTCTGATGGATTGCAACTCAATATCAGTATCATACTAAGGATAAGAAGGTGTTGGTTTTTCATTTTTCGTTTTGATTAAAATAAGTTAATGTTGAAATCGACAAAACAGGTCTAGATTTATTGGGATTCGTTTGTCTGTATTATTTTACCAATTCAAAAGCAACTACTGCCAATTCTTCTCCATTCACTTGCACTGCCAATTTATGTGTGCCTAAATGAAATTTTCGAGTCGAAATCACTTTAAAAGATTGTCGCTTCTTAAAGGGTAATTGCGCACCTGCTGCCAATGTTTTGGTGGTCATTTTGAAAACTTTAGGCGATAAATCCCCATTCGCTTTTTGATAATAAATCACATAATCTATCATCAAAGGTTGTTTAGTTTTTCCCGTAGATTTAATATCGAAACTGAAATTTAGATAGGCCCCTACTTTTACTTTTTTATCGACTGTTAACTGTTCCACTTTTACTTTCGCTCCTTTCTTGTATCCCAAAATATCCAAGGCTCCTGCATGCCCTTTTTTTAATAAAGTCCGTAAGGCATGTTTTATCATTCGGTCCTTATCTTTATTAGAACCTTCTGACTTCCAACGTTTTAAAGTTGCTACAACCAAATCACCATGCTTTTTGGCATGGTCATTCAGATGATTGGCAACAGAGCGTCGAACATATTCGGAGGTATCATTTTTTAGTAATTCTAGTAATGCTAAGGTTGGTTCGGGGTCTTTTTCAAATTGTGGTAATTTTTTGCCCCAAGGTAAATACGGCCGACTTCCTTCTGAAACCAATCGTCGAACATGTGGGTCTTTATCAGTTGACCATTTTTTAAAAATGGCTAAGGTTTTTTCTGGGTATTCAATAAAGAAAGGTCGAACGCCCCACTCTGCCGTTAATCGCTTGGTGATTTCATACAAGGCATTCATCGAAATATCAAAATGGTCCAGTCCTTTTTCTGCGATAAATGCAGCTTTTGTTGCTATAATAAATCGGTCATTCGTGCCTTCCAAAACATCCGAATCGTAAGCTGGATATAAAGAATCAACAATTATTTTAGCAGCGGTAGGAAAATCTTCTGGCAGATATTTTACTAAGCCATCCTTAATTAATTGCAATCGCTCAGAATAGGTTAGCTCCCACAATTTAGGATTGATAAAAGCTTCAAAGCCTTTTAAATCAAAAGAAGAAAAGACCTTTTTGATTCGCCCCCCCATCTCGCTAACTGCTTTGGGATTAAATACATCTCGTATTTGAAAAGTTTCTGCCATTTTTAAGAAATATTTTTTGTAATTTGCCCGCCATGGAAATGTTAATTTTTTGACCAGCAATACATTTTCAAAATTTAATCAGTTTACAATTCGGACTGCGTTTTTAAGAGCTAAATATACAACACACAATAAAGACCATACTTTTGAATTCACAAAAATCTCGTTCTCTTTTTGCGACCCTCTTTTGCAGTTTACTTTTTATTGCCTGTCAGCAAGAAAAGCCAACTTTATCGGCTCTTTTTACCCCTTTATCCGCTCGGGTAAAATACGAAAACACCTTAAAAGAAACCGCCAATTTCGATAAAAATAAATTAATCGAGTGGGATTCTATTGGAAATTTAGCATTTACGCACAATGTAGAAATTCCTACCCCCTATCGTCAAACTGGTTTTTTTCTAAAAGGAAGAGCCGAAGTTCTTGCCTTTAATATACCCTTAAAAATAGGCGAACAAATTGATATTCAACTCACTAGCGACACGGCTGGTATTCAGCTATTTATGGACTTTTTTGAAAAAAGAGCAGGTCGCTGGCATCCTATATTAAAAAGTAAGGAAGGGCAAACTGCTTTTCATTTTGTCGTTCCTCAATCAGACACCTTCTTACTTAGAATACAACCTCAATTTCATAAAGATGCAAACTATGAATTGAAGATTCTAAAAAATCCAACCTATGCTTTTCCAGTCAAAGGAAGAGCTTATGAAGATGTATGGAGTTTTTGGGGAGATGATAGAGACGCAGGCAAACGAAAGCATGAAGGTATTGATGTTTTTGCTAAAAGAGGCGAGCCTTTAATTGCCGTCACTAAAGGGATTGTAGCAGAGGTCGGTGATAAAGGATTAGGTGGCAAGCAAATTTATTTAAGAGATGCCAAGACCAACAACGCCATTTATTATGCACATTTACACAAACAATTGGTCAAACAAGGTCAGAAAGTCGAAGTTGGAGATACCATTGGTTTAGTCGGGAATACAGGAAATGCTAGAACCACTCATCCTCATTTACATTTTGGCATTTATTTGCCTAATGGCGGTGGTGCTGTAGACCCACTTCCTTTTGTCAAAAAACACCGCAATCGTTTTCTTAACAATGCAGCTATCATTAAACCAGATATTCTCAATCAGGGCATTACCTTGAATAACGCCAACTTTCGGCGTAAACCCAATGGAAAAAATTCGTTGATTAAAAAATTAAAAAATGGTAGTCCTGTTGAATTATTGGGCGCATCTGGTCGCTGGTATCATGTCCGTACTTTGGATGGAGAGGTAGGATTTCTACATTTTACTTATGTGAAGCAGTTACAGGCGACAGTTTTGAGTTGAATTTAGTTATCTAACTCAAGTTCCGAAGCATATGCATTATTTTTTTCCAATGACAAATAAAGCCCGACTAAAAGTAAGTATATAAGACTGATTCGTCCAATAGATATTAACGCCTCCTACTTCAAATTGACTAAAGGGTTTTAAACCTTGACTATACCGTAAACTTACGGACCATTTATCGTCAATGTGTTTGGTCAAGCCGACTAAAGCACTGAATTCCAATTTATTAATTTCACCGAAGGTGACATCTTCTCCATAATCAAATAAAAAATAATTGGCAGCAGCTCCTACTTCTAATTGGACCGGATACTTTACTTTTTTTTGAAGCGGCGAGATTCTAAATAATAAGGGGCTACTTAAATAAAAATATTTGTACCGCTTTTCCCTTTCTTCCAATACATCAAAAGCTTTAGCCCCTCCCGGACTTCGCTGCACTTCCCATCTTAGAGAAAGGACTGGATTAAACCTTTTTTCTAGCCAAGCTCCTACATTAAAATTGGCAACTAAAGAAAACTCATTAATAGGTGGAATCGCAGCACCAATGTTTCCAGAAATGCTAATAGCGGTATTAAAAGTGGAAGCAGCAGCACCTGTCTGCAAACCAAATTTAAGGTCATTTTGCGCTTTTAAAGACAAGCAAACCCAAAGTATTCCAACGTATAAGAGTATTAGTTTTTTCATAAGATTGTTGACGTATGAGCTTAACTTAACTAGAATTGTAGCTTATTTAAAACAATAATCGGTGGGGCATCAAATGTAATGCTACGTTAGCGCGAGACTCTAGTCTCCTGCTAACGTAGCATTATAGCTTATTTAAAACAATAATCATGCGAGGTATAGTTAGCACAAATAAAAAAGCCTAACAAATGTTAGGCTTCTAAACAAACATACTTTGAGAAAACTTGTGTTATCTAATGGGTGATAACGAAGGAAGTACAAATATAAATATTTTGTTTTAAATTAAGTTAATTTTTAAAACATTTTTTATTTTATTTTAAAGAAACTTATCCATGAATGTATAGTGAAAATTCCACCCCAATTAAATAAAATTTTAATTTCTCTAACTTCTGCCTTACCTTCATTGCTTGAATTTTAGAACAGTATTTAGTAATCATAAAAAAAGATATGAAAAAACTTATTATTTCTTCCTGTTTCATACTCACTACTATTATGGCTTTTACACAAGACCGTTTGACTGGAAAAAACTTTGCGACAAGAGCAGAAGTTATCGCTAAAAATGGCATGGTCGCCACCTCTCAACCATTAGCTACACAAGTTGGCTTAGATATTTTGAAAAAAGGGGGTTCGGCAATTGACGCAGCCATTGCAGCTAATGCCGCTTTAGGGCTAATGGAACCTACGGGCTGTGGAATGGGTGGTGATTTATTTGCCATCGTTTGGGATGCTAAGACCCAACAACTTTACGGTTTGAATGCCAGTGGGCGTTCGCCAAAATCTTTGAAACTTGCTTATTTTAAAGACAAAGGCATGGCTAAAATTCCTGCACATGGTCCATTGCCTGTCAGTGTGCCCGGTGCAGTAGATGGCTGGTTTGAACTCCATAAAAAGTTTGGAAAGTTGCCCATGAAAGAAAACCTAGCTCCTGCTATTAAATATGCTAAAGAAGGATTTCCTTTAACTCAATATATTGCTGCTCTTTGGGGCAATTCCGTTCCTTTCTATTTGAGCAAGGGATTTCCGAATGTCAAGGAAACTTATACAATTGACGGCAAAGGAAAAGTACCACAAAAAGGAGATATTTTTAAAAATGAATTTTTGGCAAATACCTTAACCAAAATTGCGGAAGGTGGTCGAGATGCTTATTATAAAGGAGACATTGCCCGCACGATAGCCAATTTTATCAAGGGACAAGGAGGTTTTTTAGCTTACGAAGATTTTGCCAGTCATAAATCTGAATGGGTAGACCCAGTTTCTACCAACTACCGAGGCTACGATGTGTGGGAATTGCCCCCCAATGGCCAAGGCATCACAGCTTTACAAATGTTGAATATTTTAGAGCAATATGATTTTTCTAACATTCCTTTTGGTAGCGATGCCCATGTTCATTATTTTGTGGAAGCAAAAAAATTAGCCTTTGAAGACCGTGCTAAATATTATGCAGACATGGATTTTGCAGATGTTAATGTAGACCATTTGATTTCCAAGGAATATGGAAAAGAACGACAAGTATTAATTACCGAAAGAGCGGGACAATACGATGCAGGACAAATTAGCGCAGGAGAAACTATTTATCTAACAACTGCTGATAAAGAAGGTAATATGGTATCTTTTATTCAAAGTAATTACCGAGGTATGGGCAGCGGCATGGTCGCTCCTGAACTAGGGTTTATGCTACAAGATAGAGGAGAATTGTTCTCTTTGGTAGAAGGGCAAGCGAATACCTATGAACCTAATAAACGTCCTTTCCATACAATTATTCCCGCTTTTATTACCAAAGACGGTCAACCCTACATGAGTTTTGGCGTGATGGGTGGAGATTTCCAACCAATGGGTCATTGTGAAATCGTGATGAATATGATTGATTTTGGTATGAATCTTCAAGAAGCGGGTGATGCGCCAAGAATTGACCACACTGGTTCTTCTACACCAACTGGAAAAACGGCAACAGGGAAAGGAAAAATCAGATTGGAAAGTGGATTTCCTTATGAAACGATTCGCCAATTAATGGTTAGAGGACATGATGTTGGATTTGGTTTAGGGATTTACGGCGGCTACCAAGCCATTAGGTATGATGCGAAACAAGGCGTTTATTATGGTGCGTCGGAGAGTCGAAAAGATGGACAGGCTGCGGGATATTGAGAGGTTACGATAATAAATCATACATCATAAATCTATCTAACTTGAAAGCTGAACTATAAGAAAACTAGACAGATTTATGATGTATGAACTATGATTTTTTTACCTCATAAGAGGTATGGGTAAAACTCGATGTTCTATTACAATCATAAAAAACAGTATTACCTCTTTACGCAAAGGCTGCTCCCAAACCTGCTAAAACAAAAATTAGCAGATAAAATCCTATAATAATCGCCATAAAAATACCCCAAAATTTATAATGGGATTTTAATTTACCAAGAGCTTCTGTCATCATAGGCCCGTCATTTGCTTTTACAGCTCGCTGTGTTTTTGTGGCAAATTGGAAGAGGTATAAGTTTGGGATAAACCAAATAGCCGCAAAAAACAAATAGATGCCAGCAATCATGCCTCCCCCCATCAGTGCAAAAGCAGGGTTATCTGCCATTTCTGGTATGCTGTTAAAAAGAGTCGCTACCGAGAAAGAACCTATTACCATAAAAGCAATAAAAACAAAATTCACGATGGCTATAAACTTAGCCCATTTGGCGGTTTCTTTTAAAAAACCTTTGGCTTGGTCCGATAATCCTGCATTGTTACCTGCTAATTGACTATCTAAAATTGCTGTATCCATTTGTATTAATTTAAGTTGGTTATGAAATGTTATTGAAATTTATTAAAGGTAGATTTCTTTATTTATGGGTTTGCCTAAGCATCCAAAAATAACAGTAAAAATATTGATAATCAAATAATTAAATAATTTTTTATAAATATATATCCTAAAACTTAGGTCTATTTCCTTTTCTTCACTTTTTCCTGCAACTATTTTTTTAGTTACCTGTCTTTCTCTATAATTAGAAGAAATCACCATTAAATCTACACCCAATGTTTCGCAACTACCCCCAAAGTCGCTCTGCGCAATGGTTTCAAAATGAATAAAATGAAAATAATTACGATTATTCGTCGTCCATCTTTTTTGTAAAGTACCCGGTGCCAAAGCTGTTTGATTAGCCGCTGTTCCAAGTATAATATCAAAATCCGTGAACTTGCTGTCTGCTCCTTTCCTAGCTTCTTTCAATCCTTTTGGGTTGTTTCTTGCGGCTTTTGTAGCGCTAGGTAAAAGGTGATACTTCATGCCACATTGATGGTTTGATAGGCAAATGGGTCTATTAAAGCAGGTAAAAAAGGGTCATCGCTGCCTTGTGCCATCTGCAAAGTAAAAATGTAGCACATCAACAAAATAATGCCTTGGGTATAAACGACGAGCAACTTTCGACTCAATGCGCCCGCTACAAAAAAAATAGCACCTGTAAAAAATAAATTAGGCAAAACTATCGTAAAAAAGGGCTGGATATATCTCCATACATTAAAAGGCAAAAGGTCTGCACTCGCTCGCCAAGGCATAAAATCTCCTAGTATCAATCCAATTGGTACACTGCTAAAAATAAAGATTAGGACTGCAAATGACCCTAAAAATCGACCCAATAAATAATCGCTTTTTTTGATGGGATTGACAAATAGTAAAGGTGCCACATTGTGGTCAAAATCTCTTAAAACGGCTACGCCCATAATCATAGAAGTAAGCATCGTAAATAAAGCGGCAATAATGCCCATTACTTTCGCAATGATGTAAGGGGCATTCCTTTTGATGGGGTTTAAATTTTCATTAAAAATAAAATCTACGGCGATTAGGGCATAGCAAAATAAGAGGGCAAAATAAATATACGTATCGGCTCGCTTGGCTCTATATTTTAGTTCAAATTTGAATATCTCGTACCACATTGATTGTTGATTGTAGTGTAGGGTTTTGCTTTGTTAGGAGGATTTGCCTCGGATTTAATTCGATTTGGTGGATTAGGACGGATTTTGCTTTGCTAGATTTAACCTTTACCTAATCCGTACAAGCTATAAAACAGTAAGTTCTCAATAAGGATAGCTGGTAGAACGGACTTTACAGGCTGACCGTTAATGCGTTTTTCGTAAACGCCAAATTTATTTGGCAGTTTCAAATTACTGATTATCAAATCACTATATAGAGCCAGCCAAATAAATTTGGCGGCTACATTGTATTCACGGTCAGCCTGTTTAGTCTGTCCCGTTCAAAAGTCTTTAGACTTTATCACTGTACCTAACGAACCAAGCCTAAAGGCTTGTGAACCCGACAGACTAAAGTCCGTTCTACCAGATTGTCTATTGAGAACTTACATAAAACAAATCTAAGTTCTATTCCTTCTCCTATTTTATTTAAGTGACCAACCACATCCTAACAGGGACACAAATTAATTATCCAATTCCAAAGTTTCTTGACCCCATTTTCAAAGCCGTTGACCCTCACCAAACGACTGTTCACCCACTTTTTTGATTATTCCAATATCCTAGCCTATATTTGAGATATGATTGCATTAATTAACAGACTTAGGCGAGGCTTAGGATTAGTAGGCGGCTTCCTACTGTTCCTCATCACGGGTGTGACACTGTTGGAACAAGAGGTAGAGGTAGCAGGCGGACTTGGCTTGATGAGTGCTTTTGGCATTTTAGCCTATGCGCCAATTTCTTGGTTACTGTATAAATTTCGATATATTCAGATTGCGCAAAAGTGGAAGTATAAAGAAGTTTGGGCGGCATTGTTTGTCCTAATGGGTATTAGTATTTTAGGGCTGTTTGAATCCTATGCGGAACATCCTGAATTTATCCTACTTTTTCTGTTAGCGTTTATTTTCATCCTACTATTAAGTGCTTTACATTTTAGAAACAATCAACTCAGAGAGCAGGGAGTGACGACAATAGATAAGGAAAAAGTCTACCAAATAGCCTTTTGGAGTTATGCGATTGGAATGGGGCTGATGCTCTTAGTTTTTGAGGCTTATGGAAAGCAAGATGCCCTAGTATTTACGGCTTTATTGTATTTTCCTGTTTTATTTTTTCTGATATTGCGATGGATTTTCCGTCAAATTAGATTTATATTGAATCTTAAAAACGAACGGACAAAAACCGAATTGCTTCATTTAAAAAGTCAGGTCAATCCCCACTTCTTTTTTAATATGTTGAACAACTTATATGGTTTGGTGGAAAAGGATGGTAAAAAAGCAAGAAGCCTTATTTTAAAACTATCCGACTTGATGCGCTATTCGATTTATGAAGGGCAAAAAGAAGAAGTGACCTTGGAAGAAGAAATTGACTATTTGAAAAATTTTGTGGCGCTCAATCAAATGCGGTATCACAAGGCGATAAGGATTGATTTTGATACACAAATCCATCAAGCAGGTATTAAAATTATGCCTTTGCTGTTTATTATTTTATTGGAAAATGCCTTCAAACATGGCGTGGAAAAGCTAAGAACAGATGCTTTTGTCAATATAAAAATGCAAACCAACAAACAAGGCATCCACTTTGAAGTAGCCAATAATTTTGACCCTGCCGAAGCTCCTAGCAAGGCAGGAATTGGCTTAGCCAACCTAAAAAGAAGATTAGAATTGGTCTATCCCAATAAACATACGCTTTCTATTTCCGCCACCGATGCGGTCTATGCCGCCAAACTTTCTATCCAATCCCTATGATTCAATACTTGATTATCGATGATGAATACATCGCCCACGATATTATTAAAGAATACGCCGACATGATGCCTAATATGGTATTGGCAAAACATTGTTACGATGCCTTAGAAGCCTTAGATTATTTAAACAAACAGCCCGTCGATTTGATTTTTTTGGACCTCAATATGCCCAAATTAAAAGGCTTTGATTTTCTGCGCACTCTTTCCAAGCCACCTAAAGTGATTGTCACTACCGCCTACCAAGAACATGCCCTTGAAGGCTATGAATTGAATGTGGTCGATTATTTATTAAAGCCTTTTAGTTTTGCTCGTTTTCTGACGGCAGTGAATAAGGTATTAGATACTGCGTCTGTTATTCCAACTGCTCCCCCTACCGCTACTACAATTAATGACAAAAGTGTTTTCTTGCGCAGTAATAAAAGATATGTGCAGGTCGGTCTTCAAAGCATTCTTTTCCTCGAAGGTGCAGGGAATTATACCAAGATTATAACTCAAGGGGAAACGATTACCGTCAGAGAGAAAATTTCTGATTTATTGTTGTCACTTACCGCTCCAGATTTTTTGCAAGTACATAAATCTTTTGTGGTAGCGGTCAAACATATTAAGAGTGTGGAAGGGAATCGGATTGCTATTGGAGAAGAATTGGTGCCTATTGGGAAATATTATAAGAAGGTGGTAATGGAGTTGTTAATTTCAAGGGGCAATAAAAGCCTATGAAAAAAAACCTGATTCTATCCATACGCCTTTCCATTGTTCCCAAAGTGTTTTTACTTTCTCTTGTGTGATTTGAAATTGTAGTCTAGTACTTTCTAGAGCTTGTTCGATGTTCTGTCTTTCTTTTAAATGTTTAAGAAAATAATATTGAGCAGGATTAAGATGGAAAGCCCCCATTTGAAAGTTATGTCGATTTAAGGCTACAAAACTAGGCTTAGCAAAGGGTAATTCTGGCGCTTCTTGATTCCTAAAAGCTTGATAATAAGCAAGTGTAGGAAATTGAAAAGCAAAGATTTCCAAACAAGGATTTAATGTCAACTGATTATCGTTTATTTTTTGGGTGGGAGGAAAAATAGCAGCTACCTCTCTATCAAAAATAGAATTTATTGCTAGCTCTAATTGTACTAGTTCTATCATAAAATCTGGCCAATCTTCTTTTTGGTCTAATGGAGCATCTCGGTCTGGTCTGGTTTCTTGTAAATATTTAATGAAATGATTGCCTAAGTCTCCTAAAGTATAACTCCTAGAGGGGTACACCTGAAGATATTGGTCAGCAAAGGCATGAAATAATTTATCTCCTAATGCATAATTTAAGGCGCTAAATTGCTCTTGCATACACTGTCGAAGTCGTGCTAAATATCCTCTCTGGTAAATAGCTAATCGTGCCCTTGCAGATAATCGACTGGAAGGGGTAATAATTTTTTCTATATCCTCCTGAAATGTATCAGGCAATAACTTAAATGGTGCATCTTGAGTCCCAAATGGATTTACCAAAACTTTTTGCATCCATTCTTGGAGTGTTTTCAAAGGAAGTTGTTCTTTATCCATAACTACTCATTATTAAGAGCATGTTTAAAATTCCATCAATTGGCTACAAGCGGCAAATTTTATCTTG
>CAYMSC010000081.1:14457-18050 GCA_964392805.1 uncultured Saprospiraceae bacterium | reverse complement strand
ACTGTTATTGAGGTTGCAGAAAATTTCTTTGACTTAATTAATAATGAAATAGTAATAATAGAATAATATCTTTTTTGTTAAGAATAATTGTAATAAAGCGAAAAGATGAATAGTATAATCTACTTATCATTTATTTGCCTTAAAATAAATGTCTCCTGAATGGAGCTATTTTTCCTTTCGGTAAATTTTGCCAAAAGCACTAAAATAAAAAAAGGGATTTAAAATCATTACAATTTTAAATCCCTTTTTAATTATTGTTCCTGCCGCTAAAAATTAAACTTCTTTATCCGCCAATTGAATACAAACGGCCAATATTTCTGTTGCCTTTTCTAAATCTCCAATAGCAGGCAAAGAAGGCGCAATTCTAATATTTCTATCCTGTGGGTCATCTCTAAGTGGAAAAGCAGCACCTGCGCCTGTTAATTTCACACCAGCTTCCGCCGCTAATTGAACCACTCTTTTAGCTAGATTAGGTTTGGTATTCAAGCTAATAAAATAGCCACCTTGTGGGTTATTCCAATCAGCAATACCCGTACCGCCTAGTTCTTTTTCCAAAACAGATAAGACCATATCAAATTTAGGGCGAAGAATAGCCGCATGTTTTGCCATATGCTGGTGAACATCATCCATGGATTTAAAAAATCGGATGTGTCGCAGTTGATTTAATTTATCAGAACCAATCGTTTGTAACTTCATATGTGACCTTACCCAATCCATATTAGCTGTACTGCCACCCATCATCGCTACCCCAGCTCCAGCAAAAGTAATTTTTGAAGTAGAGCCAAATAAAAAGACTCTATCTGGATTGCCTGCAGTTTTGCAAGCTTCTAAAATATTAACCAAACTTGGTTTTTCCGCATTTAAATGGTGGACGGTATAGGCATTATCCCAAAAAATTCTAAAATCAGGAGCAGCTATTTTCATAGTTGCTAATCTATTGACCACTTTCTCTGAACAGATTCCACCTGTTGGATTGCCATATTTTGGTACAATCCATATACCTTTAATAGCAGGGTCATTAGCGACCAATGCTTCCACTTGGTCCATATCTGGGCCATCTGCATTATTGTCCACTCGAATCATTTCTATTCCTAAGTGCTGACAAATATTAAAATGTCTATCATATCCAGGGGCGGGGCAAATAAATTTTGGCTTTTGATGAATCCAAGGACCTGCGTCTGTAAATCCGTGAATCATTGCATGCACCATCGTATCGTGCATTAAGGCAAGACTACTATTTCCACCAATAATCACTTCCGATTCATTTACTTCGAGAAAAGCAGAGAATAAAGCTTTAGCTTCCTTCAATCCATCTAAGCCTCCATAATTTCGGCAATCAACACCGTCTTCAGAGGTATAATTATTTACGCCCACTAATCCAAGCATTGGCAAACTCAAATCTAATTGTTCTGGACTAGGTTTCCCTCTGGTCATATCCAAATTCAATCCTTGAGCTTTTAATTGCTGATATCTCTTTTGTAATAGTGCTAATGTCATTATATATATATTTTAATAAGCCACAAAATTACTAAGGTTAGAGGAATATAACCCATCTTTTCAAAAATGATTTTAGATATTAATTAAGGATTTTACGAAGTCTTGATAATGTTTATTTTTTGACGCTGAAGGACGCTGACTTTTATGACTTTTTATGTTTTTTGCTCACTTTAAGTTTGAAAGCATAATAAAAACATAACTTTTCGTAAGAAAACATAATCTATCATAACTTCAAACAGCGTCCTTCAGCGTCAAAAGAATATCGATAGCTATCGGTATTGTACAAGCCTTATATTGATTTCTCTAAAACAAATCCTCCATCCGATTCTTCTGCACCGCCTGCCAAGCCATCACACTCAATCCTTTCACCGCATGGTTCATATTCGCAAATTTAGGATTGGTAGAATGCCCTGTTTTATACCGTTTATAAATCTGCTGGACAACGACGGCAATTTTAAATAAACCAAAGACATAATAAAAGACGATATTACTTAAATCTCTTCCACTTGCTTTCGCATATATTTCGGCGATTTCACTTCTAGTTGGATTACCCGGTAAAGTAGTTGGACTCAAAGCAATTTGCTTAATCCAATCTGGGTCATTGGGATTGGTCCAATAGCAAAGAGAAGTGCCTAGGTCCATTAAAGGGTCTCCTAAGGTACACATTTCCCAATCCAAAATAGCAATGATTTTTGTCCAGTCCTCACTATCCAAAACCACATTATCATATTTATAATCATTATGAATCAAACAACTATCCGACTCAGGCAAAAGATTCTCTGCTAACCAAGTACTCACCTTTTCTATTTCTGGTACTTCATCTGTTTTAGCATTAAAATATCGCTTAGTCCACCCCCTTACTTGTCGTTCATTATAACCTACGGGTCTTCCTAAATCTCCTAATCCCACTGCTTCATAATCTACCTTATGCAAATCAACCATCGTTTCTACCAAAGAATTGGCGATTCCTCGCATGACTGTTGGCTCAGGGTGCATTTCCTTTGGCATAATAGACCGCAAGATGACCCCTTCTACCCTTTCCATTACATAAAATTCTTTGCCCATGATGCTTTCGTCTTCGCAGAACAAAAGTGGTTTAGGAACTTTATTATAAGAACCAATTAGTTTTGAGAATAGCTTATATTCTCTAGACATATCATGGGCGGACTTAATTTTTGGTCCAAAAGGAGGGCGGCGTAATACCATTCTTTTATCCCCAATATCTACCGCATAGGTCAAATTAGAAGCACCTCCCGGAAATTGCTTGACTTTTAAATCTCCTGTAAATTGAGGTAAGTGTTGATTAAAATATTCCTTTAGAACTTTTAGGTCAAGTTCTTCTCCTTTTCTAACCGATACGGCTTTATCTTTCCAGTTGTCAGACATATTTTTTGTTTAGATGCTTTTTATGATGTTTGCTCTCAAATTTAATTAAAATTTGATTTTAATAAAAGTCATTTCCTTTTTGGTGTATTTAGAAAAGCATAATAAGCCCGCCAAATTTCAGCACTTTCCACATTAGGAGTTTTAATTTCTAAAATAGCAGGTCGATTATTTGTTTGTTTTTTATAAAAATCACTTAAAACTAATTTTAAGCTCGCTTCATTTGTTGCCACAAAATAGTTTAAAATATAGGTTTTGGCAATATATTTTGCACTTCGTTCTTGTTGCGCTTCAAAATAAGTGTCCAATTGAGCAGTGGTGTCTGGTCCTTTAATAAATCGAAAGATATTTCCACCGCCATTATTAATTAAAATAATCCGCAAATTGGGAGATAAATGATGTTGCCAAAAGGCATTAGAATCATAAAAAAAGGAAATATCCCCTGTAATAATGGTCGTCGGTTTTTTCGTGATATACGCAGCCCCTGTTGCCGTAGACGTAGACCCATCTATTCCTGCTACACCTCGATTGGCATTATAAATAATATCTTTTCGAGTTTTAAATAATTGGGCATAGCGGACAGGCGTACTATTGGCTAAATGTAGATTGGTATTTTTTGGGAGTTTAGGGAGTATAATTTTATAGGCTTGAATGTCTGACCAGTGTGCTTGTTTGAGGTATTTTTTTTGTGCTTTTTTTACTTTATTTTCTTT
>CAYMSC010000081.1:10977-14357 GCA_964392805.1 uncultured Saprospiraceae bacterium | reverse complement strand
TGGGGGGAGGAAACGGCAGCTTCCAACTGCTCAAAAAAAGCGCTTGGCTTCATATTAACCGTCTGCGTCAATCCTTGAAAAGTATCAATATGGTAATCAATTTCTTCAATATGCCAATGTGCTTTTGGGGCATATTTCCGCAACCACAATTTCATTCTTTTAGAAATAAAAGACCCACCAATGGTAATTAATAAATCTGGTTGAAAAGCTTCAATCTCTTTTTCTGAAACAGTGCTTAAAACACTATCAAAATTATGGATAAAACGCTTGTGCAAAAGATTAGCCGTGACTTCTGGTAAAATAGCTACCGAAGCATCTTTACTGATTTGTTTTAAGATGGGTGCTAATTTATTATCAGCCTTCATTTCCAGAGGTAATAAACCACACAACAGCATTTTTTTTGTAGACTGATGCCAAACCTCAGTAAATACTTTTAACTGTGCTTGAGTCAATACTTTTTCAAAAGCAGCCGTTTCAATAATCTTTGGTAAAGGACTATTTTTATAATCCGCTTTTTCATACAATGGCTCTCTAAATGGAATATTGATATGAACGGGTCCGCCACTACCCTCGGTCGTTTGGTCAATAGCTTCGCAGATGATTCGGTTAGCACTCCAAAGCCCATCTTTGTCTGTTACCTCTTGAGGTAATTCATAGCTACGTTTCACATAATTAGCGAATACATTCCGCTGGGCAACAGATTGACCTTCGCCTTGGTGAATCCATTCCACAGGACGGTCGGCAGTCAATATTAATAAAGGAATTTTTTGGTAAAAAGCTTCGGCGATGGCGGGGGCAAAATTCAAGGAAGCAGTCCCCGAAGTGCAAGTAATAATAACAGGCTTTCGAGTTTGTTGGGCAATACCCAAAGCAAAGAAACCTGCCACTCGTTCATCTGGAATACTGATACAATCGAAATGACTATGTTCTCCAAAAGAAATGACTAATGGCGCGTTTCGAGAACCGGGAGAGATGATGACTTGTTCAATGCCTTTTAAAGCACAGATTTCTACAAGATTTCTAATGTGTGGCTTATTTGAAAGCATTGTGGTAAGTTGATTATTGGATGATTGCAACAACTGCCTACTGCCAATTGCTTACTGCCTACTGAACAAATTCTTTCAAATATACTTTTTCAATAACGCTAGACAAAGTTTTAGCTTTCATTTCCGTTTCTTCCCATTCTTTTTCTGGGTCAGAATCGGGTAGAATACCGCCACCCACATATAAAGCAAAGGAATCTTTCATTGCCTGCATACATCGAAGATTCACAAATAAATTAGTTGCTTCATTCAAATTAACAGGCCCTAAGAAACCACAATAATAGTCTCTAGTATGCGGTTCTTGCTTAATGATAAATTCTTTTGCCGACTGTTTAGGCATACCACAAACTGCTGGGCTTGGGTGCAAATCAGAGATTAGTTCGTAGACTTGGCCTTTAGGGTTGAAAGAAAAATCAGTATGTAAGTGTAAAACATTTCCCGCCTTCACGGTTTTACGTTCAGACTTTTTGAAATCTATACTTTTATTTTTTAAAATTCTTTGAAAATATCTTTCGACGATGGATTGTTCCTCTATCTCTTTATTTCCCCATCGGACTTCTCCTAATGGTAAGCCCAAATCTCTCTGCGTACCCGCTAAAGCCATCGTATGCGCCAAACCATTTTGCGTATATAAAATTTCGGGTGAAGCACCAATCCAGCATCCCTCATTGGCGATATTTACTAAGTAAATAAAAGCAGTAGGATAACTCTTTTTTAAGGCTTCAAATAATTTAAATAAATCACCTGGCGTCGTATTAATTTTTTTAATTCTAGAGAATATTAATTTTTTAAAGCGAGCTTTTGTTGCGCCAATAAATTGATTGACTTTGCTGATGTAATCCGCTTTTGAAACCGCTTTCACCTTATTATTATATGTTGAGTGAAAACTGATTTTAGCATTTTTAATTATTTCCTCACTTTTTATAAACACGCTTGGTTTGCCACTTGAACGAGTAAATGGATAAAAGACAAATCCCTTTTTCTTAAAGGTAGTAGCATCTAGCAGATTGTAGCCATTATCTTTTTGTTTCACCAAAAAGTGGTTTACCTGATTAGGCAAGCGATATAGCGCGAAGGTTATCTTATCTGTCAGCGGAATCAATTTATGCACAGTAGTTTTTTTCAGTGAATAGAATAATTATCAGTGTCACTTCTACAAATATACAAACTTTCAATTTTTTCTGAAAGTTTTATAAGTTAAACTTTATAACTTTCTTTTTTGTTCGACTGCGCTGAATTTTTTTTGTGGGTGTTTCTTCAAATTTATCTAAAAAATAAATAGTTTTAGGCTGCTCAAATTTAGACAATACTTCCTTTATATCAAGTTTTAACGCATTTAACTTTTTAGTTATCCATGCTTTATCTTCTATGATTAGAATGACTTTATTTTCTAGCTTTTTGTCGGGTAAAGCCGTAATAAAAAAACGTTGGGAAATAATTTTTTCAAGTGCCGATTCTATTTTTTCTGGAAATACCTTGATGCCGCCCGTGTTAATCACATTATCAAATCGCCCCAACCACTCAAATTGTTTATTATTTTTTAAATCAATAATATCATTGGTAACAACGGTCTCTGGGGATAATTTAGGAGCATCAATTTTTAAACAGCCTCTTTTATCAGTGGATAAATCAATCGTAGATAATGCTTCAAAATAATTGCTTGGATGTGATCCATTTAATTTTTTTATAGCTACATGGGTAATTGTTTCGGTCATGCCGTAAGTGGCATAACATTGGGTAGTAATTGTTTGTAATTTTTCAGCTAGTTGTGCGTCTACTTTACCACCGCCAATAATTAGTTTTTTGATTAATGAAAATTTTTCTGGATTCTCTTCAAAAACGGTAGCGACTTGTAAAGGAATCATAGCAGCAAAATCTATGGGTTGATTAATGGCTATCATAGGATTTCCTTTGGGAGGAACTAATTGTAAATCTAAGCCCCACATCATAGCTCGAACGACCATCATTTTCCCCGCGATATAATCACAAGGCAAACAAAGAATTGCTTTTTGACCACTTTTAAAATCAAAATATTGACCAGTCATAAACGCACTATTCATCATGCGTTCTTTTAGTAATTTAATTTTTTTGGGTTTACCAGTAGACCCCGAAGTCTGGACAATAACAAAATCATCTTCATTTATCCATTCGGTAATAAATTGGTGTAAGCTTTTTTGCCAAGTCTCTTTTTTTGTGGATGGATATTTTTTTAACCATGCACCTTCTAAAAGCGCCTCATTGGTATAGTTAAAACCATTAATTAGTAGGGAAACATAATTTCTTTGGAAAGGCATAAGGGAATGTTGAGTTAAGCGAAATTCCGATTTTTATCTTACT
>CAYMSC010000081.1:4761-10877 GCA_964392805.1 uncultured Saprospiraceae bacterium | reverse complement strand
AATAACTTTAGCTAGCAAATTTTTTATCGTAATGGACGACGGCATTAAACCAGATAGCTCTTGAAGTTCGGAACAACCAAACAAAAAATATGGCAGAAATACCAATTAAAACTAAGGTCGTTTTATTAACACTCCAACCAAGTCCTATAATGCAAGCTCCCCCAAAAATAATACAAAAGAATCCCCAGAAAATGTAAGAGATAAACATTGCTCCATAGTAAAACCCTGGCTCTGGCATATAGTTTTGTTGACAATGGGGACAGACATCAGGCATTCCCGTTATGTCTGAAAAGGACCACGTACTCGTATGAAATAAATTGCCTTCATGACAACGAGGACACTTTAAATTTAGAATGCTATATAATTTATTTCCTTTTTTAAATAATCCCATTTTTTAATAGAGGTTTAGAGGTGTAGGGGTATGGAGATTTAAAGGGATGAATGGCTTGTTAATAATTTTTTTAAATCCCATACCTCATCATTTTTATAATAAATCTCTCCATTTTCTACCATTAATGGAGACGGAATATTATTAGTATATAACTGTCCTGTTCCCAATCCTTGGGGCATTGAATTATTTAAGGTTGCGGTCCATTGAGCAATGGCATTTAACCCTATATTAGATTCTAAAGCAGAAGTTATCCACCAAGGCGTTTCAAATTCTTCACAGAGGTCAATCCATTCTTGTGTGCCACTATATCCACCAATGAAACTTGGTTTAAAAATTAAATATTGTGGTTGAATAGTTTCGATGACCTTCCTTTTTTCTTCGGGTGTAAAGATGCCAATTAATTCTTCATCTAAAGCGATTGGAAGTGGTGTTTTTTCACAAAGTTGTGCCATTTCAACTAATTGTCCTGGCTTGATTGGTTGCTCGATGGAATGAAGTTGAAAATTGGAAAGTCGTTTGAGTTTTTCTAATGCTTTTTTTGGGGTAAATGCACCATTGGCATCTACTCTAATTTCTATTTCGTTAGGGGGGAAATGTTGACGAATATATTTTAATAAATCTAATTCTGCCTCAAAATCAATAGCTCCTATTTTTAATTTAATACAATCAAAACCTGCGGCTAATTTAGCTTTGATTTGTTCAAACATAAATGCTTTCTCCCCCATCCATATTAATCCATTGATAGGAATAGGCGTTTCATTTTCGGTAAACGTAGAAGGAAATAGAATTTTAGTCCCTTTACTCGCTAAATCCTTCAATGCAATTTCTAACCCAAAATGGATAGAAGGGAATTGACGCAAGCCGTCGGCTAGCCAATATTCATTTTGATTAATTTTAGCACAGACTTCAGCTACTTTTGCTTCGTAACCAGGCACATCATCGGCACTTAATCCTTTTAATAACCCACATTCACCGATACCGATTAGCTGGGGCTGATTGGTATCTTTTAAAAAAATAAACCAAGAATCTTTGGTGCGTAATATCCCCCTAGAAGTGCCACTTGCGTGTTTGAATTGGAGGGTATATTTTTTGAATGTTGCTTGTAGCATAATTTTTTATAGGGAAACCCAAAAATAAGAATAGAGTTCAAAGAAAAGGACCCGGTAAAATAAAAAGAAGGGTTTTCTTATAAAATTTATTTGAACCACAAAAGGAACAAAGTACACAAAAGTTAGCCACAAAAGAGTTGTTTTAAAAGTCTTTTGTGGCTCGATTTTTTATCGGGATTGTTCACTTTCGCTCAATCATGGAAATTTAAACATACTCTAAATAAAAAAGGTGATTGCTTTTACAACAATCACCTTTTTTATAGAAAAATTCCTTTGAAAATTATCGAAGTGATTTTCTAGCTCCAAAAGATAAATTCAAAGTATTAATTCTATCTTCTGTTGGGCCTATGCGATTTCCTGAAAAATGGAAATGGAAATCAGGTTGGACAAAAATACTCCAACTAGGAGAAATATATCTTTCTGCGCCTGCCCCCATATTAAGAGACAAATAGTTATTTGATTTGAGCCCATCTCCTGCTAATACCCCATGATTAAAATCAATTTGACTTATTCTAGAAGTTGTTACGTCATTAACTTTAGACCGACTGATAGCAGAAGCAATTTCTGCTAAATCGTATTCCGCTCTTAAGACAACATTTAATGCGGCACCTAGTTGACCATATAAATGCCATTTACCATTGCCAAAGACACCATAGTTATATCTTAAAGTTGCAGGAATATTAATGGTTTGAAGATGAACAGTTTGGAAATGTGTTCTTTTTTCATTTGCTAAAGGAGAATCTACAATATTAGGATCATATCTTTTAGCTGCGTAAATAAAACCTGTTTCTATTTCCCATCGACCATATTTAAAACCTAAGCTAAATCCACTACCATAACCAAACCCTTGTTCTGAAAAGGCATTAATATCTAAAATTTCACCACCAGATACATAAGCATTATTAATCGCTACATTCGCAATTATACCTAAACGTAAGCGGGCTGGGATTTTAGTATATTTACAATCCTTACAACCTAAAGGAGTGATATATTGTGATTCGACAAAATTAGGACGAAGAGAAGGAACAACTTTAATTAAATTATTACCCGTTTCTGTGTGGGCGATTAAATGTTGATTCATTTCACCGACTGAAATAGTCAAACCAGTTTTTTGTCCAATTGAGGAAGAATTTGATGGAGACAAATTGCGAGTGACTGCATAATTTCTTGCAATAACATTATTCGCTGCAACAATTTCTTCTGCTATAATATTAGCCTGCTCTACATTTGCTGTATTGATTTGTTTCGTGTCTTTTTCCTCTTTGTCATTAATAACAATAGAGGCTACTGATTTTTCTTGAATAGTAGGGGTTCTATTAATGCTTGCTGGTTTGGTTTGGTTGACTTTTGTAGTTGATATATTTGATGCTTTAGTTGAAGGAGGCGTTGGCATCACTACTTCATCAACTGTTGGCTGTTCAAATATTTTTTGATTAACACTTTCTTGCGGTGTAAAATTAGTATGAGTCGGTAAGTATTGATAGATATTTAATAATAATAAAATCATTAAAGTCGCTTCTATCAATTTATAGCGATAGAGTTTTTCTCTAATAGCAAAGTTTGCATTTAACGTAGCTAATAATTTTTGCCAATTGTTTGGTTGATAATTAGGGGAGACGTTTTGTAATTTTGCAGCAACTTGAGCATCAAATTGTAAATCTGCTTTTTCTCCTATTTCCAAAGCTTTTTCTAAACTATCCCAATTTGGAGCGGTAGTCTCTTTAACATGCGCTAATTTCTCACTAAAAACAGCATCAAATTGAGCATCTATTGCTTCAGCTTCTGCCAATCCTGCTGCTATTCCTGCCCAACCTAAGGCAGAACTTGACGCTTCTATATTACCGATTTTATTTTTGATGAGTGCATCGAAATGTGCATCTATTGCTCCGCCTTCACCTACAGGTAAGTTATGCAATAACAACTCCATCTGCTCCCAATGCGCTGCATTGTAAGTCACATCTAGATTCTCTAAAGAATCTTTTATCACTTTATCGAACGGTTGTTGTTCCATTGCTAATATACCTAAATTGATTTTTGTATGTTAAATTAATTTTTCACTACTGTCAAATAATTTACATCTTTTTTTTAAGAATTTCTCTTAGTTTCATTCTGGATTTAACCAAATTTGAACGAGAGGTACTTTCTGTAATTTCCATCAGTTCAGCTATTTCCTTATGAGAATAACCTTCTATGACGTATAAGTTAAAAACAACCCGATAAGCAGGTGTTAATTGTTGAACCGCTTCTAAGATTTCTTTTTCGGTACACTGACTAATAGCATCAGCATCCATTGATTTTAAATCATAGGCAGTATCTATATCTTCAGTACGACGTCGAATATTTTTCCGATAAAAATCAATAGCTGTATTGACCATTATTCGTCGTATCCAGGCTGCTAAAGTTGTACCCGGTTGATATTTTGCAATGTTTCTAAAAACTTTAATAAAGCCTTCTTGCAATATATCTAAAGCATCGTGTTCATTTTTAGCATAACGAAGACAAACCCCCATCATTTGGGAGTAGTGCATTTCATATAGCTGTTTTTGAGCCCAACGTTCATTGCGAACACAAGCAGCTAAGAAATCCTTTTCGCTATATTTAAAAGGCAAAACGAAGTCCATAAATAGGTATTAAGCACTATTGAGTAAATCTCTCTAGTTACCTAGTAAAGGTAATCGTTTTTTGGTTGCTTTCCAAAAAAGATAAATTTGAAAAAAAGCAATATTTGTCCATTTCCTTACCTTTGGGGTACTTTGATAGTACTTTGACTAACTTTAGCAGTTGGATAACGGTCAAAATAGCGTTCTTGCTGCCTTAGAAATGAAAAATTATTAGAAATATATAAGGAACTTTGAAAAGTAATTTATCTAATTAACATCAATACACCACCTTGTTCTATGCTTTCTCCTGATGCTTGTTCTAGTTGAATGAGATAAGTATAAGCCCCCATCGGTACTTCTCTGCCGTCTTTTTTGCCATTCCAACCAATATTAGGGTCTATGCTTTCAAAAATTTTACCGCCATAACGATTATAAATAGCTAAGTAATAATTTTTGATGCTTGCTTGAAATAGAATGGTAGGTTTAAAAACTCGATTAGCCCCGTTTGGTGCAAATGCGTTGGGCATAACAACACTTGCAATTTGAGCTAAGCAAGCAGTATTGGAACGAGAAACGTAATTTTCAATACCTGCCTTGGCAAAGGTCACACTAATCTCCGCTTCGACAAAATAACAGGCATTAGTATCGGTAGTAGAAATAATTGGTGCAGCGTAATTAGTTGTATTGCCATCTAATCGCCTCAAAAATAAAGGCATCTCATCAACGACACGGTAGATAGCATAACTATTGACGGTACCTATTCTTGAATCGTAGGGCGTCCAAATTAATTGGTCTGTCTTATCGGGTTGCGCCATACCTTCTAAAAAAATAGTGCTGATATAATTAGAAATTGTAGCCGTATCGCATTGGTCAGTGGTCCGAATTCGATAAAATGTTTTTCTTTCGTTTTCTGAAATCGGGTCTAATAAATAAGAAGCAGGATCTTCCACGGGAGAAGATAGATTAAGTGGCTGGCTTATATCGAAATTTACATTGTCAAAAGATCTGAATAGTTGAATATCTTTTAAGGCGGCGTCTGCATTCCATTCCCATAATAGCTCTATTTCAGCATCATCTGTAAAAGTGACATTCTTGACCAATAAATTACCTACGGGATTTACTATAGTTGCCCCAATTTCGATACTATTAGAGGTAGCATTGACTCCTGTATTTCTTTGGATAGCATTGATATAAAAATCATAGGTAACTCCATTTTCAGCATTTTGAAAGTCGAAGGTATTTATATCTCCTTGAAGGACTGCAATTCTTTCTGCAACTGCATTATTTTTGCTAGCCCAAATTTCTTGTGCTTCGATACCATCCACCCAATTTTCATATAAATTCCAACTCAATTGAATACTTTGATTACACGGACTATTCGTTGCTTGTAAGAAAATGCTATTATGTGGTTCAACAAAAGCACTAGTATTTCCACATTGGTCTATAGCAGTTACAAAATAGGTCTCGGATTTTTCATTAGGCGTAGCAAAAACATCTATTGCAGTCGTACCAAATGCAATCGTGTCAATAGGAACGGTACCTGCATCTGTAACTCGATAAATGACATAGCCCCACGTTTGTGGAGAAAGACTTTCTGTCCATTCTAAAAATACAACACCGTTTTCTACCGATATACTAATCAAAGGAGAAACAGCAGGAGGTTGGTTGTCTAAGGTATCAGAGGAAAGAATAGCTAATCCGGGGCAATTGAAATTACTTTGTAGATAATAATACCAAATTTCATTGCTTGGTGTTTTATGTTCGTAGGCAAACTCCTCTATATTTGTAATGTTCTCTATTAACATATAAGGGCCATTTCTTTCTTGACTTCCATAAACATCAATAGATAAAAAAGGACCACAAGTATTATTCGCTTTATTGTAAATTAGGCTGTCTCCTTTGATGCAAATAAGTGTGGGGGCTTGAATGACTTGTGCAATTAATGAGTTTGTAAAAAGAGTTAATAAAATTAAGAGTGTAATCCTCATGCAGGGAGATTAGGTGTTGTAGAGGACG
>CAYMSC010000081.1:0-4661 GCA_964392805.1 uncultured Saprospiraceae bacterium | reverse complement strand
TTTTGTCCCACTACTATGACTGGTGATAGTTTATTTATTCTATACTCGCTTTGAATTTCTTTTCTAAGTCTGCCATATCATAAATGTCTACTAATTCGTACTCTTGAACGACATTATTTTCAATTTCTTTTCTAAAATAAACTAAACCTATATTTTTTGCATATAGTTCGACACTATTATACTTTAATTCTTGAAAACCAACTTCTTCTATTTCCAATAATTCTTTATTAAAAAATCGGACACAATCAACAGTTTTGCCTTTATAAGAATGTGTGGCTGTTCCGATATAATGTCGATTTTTGATGAGTCGATATTTTTGGTTAGGATTATTATAATCTTTCCAAAATACCTTATATAAAAACAAGCCCGTAGAATCGGTCACTTCAAATGGATAAACATTGTCTACTTCTACCAAAACAGGATTTTGTAATTGTTTACCCGTTAATGAATCTGTTTCATATAAATAAAAGTCATTTAATATAACCCCATTTTTCACAATTTCTTCATTAGTAAGTTGCTGAATGATAAAATCATGGTCAAAATATTCACTAGTTAAAATGGTATCTTCTCTGGAAATAGTGGTTCTAAAATACCAGTAGAAAGGAGCTAAACTATCATTGACTGCTTGGTATTCATAGACTTTTCCGTCCATGAAATTAGCGACTGGATAATAATAATCTCGGATATTTTTTTTGGGTGATTGCGGTTGGCAACTATATAAGAGTACTAGACTTCCACTTAGAAGAAATATTTTAAGGTTGGACAATGTATTAGCTAAAATGGCAACTACTATTTGAGAAATTGTCTTTTGCATAAATTTTATTTAGGTATAAAAGCTAGTTTTATAAAATGACTAATACTCCTCTTTGTTGTCATTTTATAATAAAAAACTGCAAAAAAAAAGAAGAAACGCTTTAAAGCGTTTCTTCCTAGAAACTAGTTCATCCATATAAAATGGTCAGAACCTAAGCTTCTTTTATAGTATCTAAATTTTAGTTCTTTTGATTTAATTTTTCCCAACTCAAAAAAAATAGAGACCTTACTTACGTATAAGTCTCTATTCTAAAACTCTCTCAATTAATTTTTTACAGTTGGTTATTAGGTACATTTTTTACGTGTTAGGTTAGCAATTTATAACGATTTTGACTTGTTTCAAAGAAAAAATAGAAGTTTTCGGTGAACGGTCATTTTTCCTCGGTGAGGGGCTATTTTGATTGATTTTCACCCTTATAATAAGGGCAAACGATTTAATAATTTTGTTTTTATGCGCCGACTAAAGGGGATATTATGACCATTAATACTTAACCAAAAATTTTCTAAATCGATGGAGGTAACGTTTGCCAAATTAATTAAATATCCTCTATGAACTCGCATAAAAGAATAATTTTCAAGTAATTCTTCTAATTTATTCAATCTCAAAGAAGTTGAATAGCTTCCTTGAAAAGTTTGTACTATGCTATAATCTCCATTGGCTTGAATAAAATAAATGCTATCTATATTTATTTTGTGATAAACACCTCCTTTTTTAAAAAAAAATGCTCGATGAAATGTGAAAGGAACGACCTCCGTTACTTGACCCGCTAGTTCTTTTAAAGCCATTTCAATACAAGATTTCAAAGTGAATTTATCAGCGGGTTTCACCAGGACTCCAATTGCATTGTGATTATTTTTTTTTACTAAATCATATTTTTCCTTAAAACTGGCTATGTAAACAATTGGAATTTTTAGTGCATTCAATTTATGAATAATTGCTGTATCTTCTTGGTGTTGTTTGATTTCGGCATTTAATAATAGCAAATCAGGCTTATCCTTTTTAACGATAGAAAATACTTCTGATAAATTGCTAATACAAGCGGCTACTTGGCAACCAATTTCCTTGACTAAATGGGTAAGTTTTTGTGCAAATTGGGTTTCTGATTCTACGATTAATATAGACAGACTTTGTGCTATCATGTTGATTGATTTAAAATACGATTACAGTCCAAAGATGCAGCTATTTTTGCTTGGAAATTTAGATTTTCGGTGAGTGGTCAATATTAGCAGGTGAACGGTCACTAGATTATTTTTTTTAGAAAAAATAGCGATTTTTGACATTTACATTTTGAGCGTTTAACTATCCTCTTGGGAAGGAAATTTGTAAGGTAGGAATGTTTTGACTGGCTGGAATCAATTTTTGGATAGTCCCCCTATTTAATAAAATAAGCTCTTTAAGAAAATGAGGGGTAAAATTTTCTACGGCGTTTTTTTCTGTATTTTCTAAAAAATCAGTTGGAATGGCAGCACTACTTACAGTAAAAATAATAGAATTGGAAGATGTGGCTATCTTAATATCCAGCGGAGTTTCACAGGAGGAATGGTAAATAATTTGAGAAAGGATTTTTTTTAATAAGAGCATCAGGGAATTCAAATCAGCATTGAGGTGAGCAGCCTCATCAAATGAAGTTGTGAATGGAATTTCTTTTTTTTGGATGATATCAAAAAAGGTATGGGTTAATTCTTCTAAAATTTGCTTTACAGGAATAGATTGGGGTTGATAACTATAATCTTTTTTATGGGTCTGTGCCCAGATTAGCAGATTTTCTAAAACTAGATTTAAATCCGTAGCATTTTCATCTAGTTGATTACCCAATTTTTTCAGCGTATCAAATTCTTTATGAGTAATGAGGAAATCAATTTTTTTAGAAATGCCCCTGAATGTAAGAATTGGTTTTCTTACTTCTTGTCCTAGGATAGTATATAATCGGTTTTGAGAAGCAGAAGTAGCGTTAATTATTTCTTGTTGCTTTGCAATTTGTTCCTTTGTTCTCCGAACATACCTATAAAATGTGACTGATAAGAGCCCCAATAATAAGAGTAAAAGGATAAGTAAGATTAAATGAATTTCCACTAAGGCTTTATTGCTAGTTATAATTACTATCAAAAATACATTAATTCATTCTTTAGAAATTCAAATATCGGTGAATGGTAATCATAGTTCGGCGGATGGTAAATAAATATCGGTGAGTAGATTTACTTGATTAGATTAATTTGTGCTAATAGTGCATCTTTCTTACTTCTGCTATAAGGCACTTGTTTTTCATTTAGGAAAACTACATTGTCACCAGTGTCAATAGAAGTAATGCCTTTTAAATTTACTATATAGCTTCTATGAATCCGCATAAAAGAATAACTACTTAGCATTTTCTCCATTTGAGTAAGTCGCTGCGTTGCCATAAAATTACCTTTAGCGGTATGAATTAAACAATAATCGTCATTTGCTTCTAAAAAGCATATTTCTTCAATTTTTACTTTTTGAAAAACACCTTTCTTCTTGAAAAATAAATATTCTTTTAATGGAAAGGTTTCCGTTTCTGCAGCGACTCCCTCATTATTATTCGAACTTTCCTTCTTTTTGTTCCCGATGGAACGAATTGCCATTTCCAATGAAGATCGCAAGGAGTATTTATTGATAGGCTTTACTAAATAACCAATGAAGTTGGTTTTTTTTGCTTGATTATAATAAGTCTCTTGCGCAAAAGAAGTGATAAATAATACAGGAATATCTAAATGTTTTATTTTTTCTGCAATCTCAATGCCTGTTAATTTGCCTTTGATATCTATATCCATCAAAATCATACCAGGAGATTCAGTAATGATAGCTTCTAGGGCTTCTGCGGAATTATCTACTCTTCCAATTACTCTATAACCTATTTCTCTTACTAGCATGTCTAATTCTAAAGCAAAGGATAAGTCATCTTCTACAATTAGAATAGATAAAGTAGCTGTACTCATGTTGTTTGTGTTGTGTTTATTTCTTGTATAAATGGGAGTTTCTAAGATATTTGACATATTTAGACTAGGCATACTTTAAACAATTATTGTTATGGAAATTGATTTGATAGTGTAAAATTAGTCTAAAGTATCCCTTTAAGAAACCCCATAAACATGGGGGATATTTACGTGTTTTATTCAATGGGTACGATTATTTCAAATATAGTTCCTTTTCTTGTATCTTTTAGTAATACATGTATTTTTGGGTTTTGATATTACATCAACTTGACCTACCGTGCGAAGTATATTTATCGGCATTATTCAATAAGTTTGGTTTTCTGAAAAATCTTGAGAAATAGTCAATCCGATTCTAATTTTTTTTTGCCTCCAACCCGTTTGCGATTCACCCGTACGGGTTCATTCTCCCTCCGAAAAAATCTTGAAATCAAACCGACCACTGCCTGCTCCGAGGCATCTCGGAGGGATTTGTCAGAGAACGATAAGTTTTTAATAATGGTATTGCAATTGAAATAGTTATATTTTATTTAAGGGATTAGATTTGGAGAGCGTGCTTTTATTTTTTTAAGCAACTGATTTTTTAGGAAAAGGGTAGTTTGGGATAAATATAGCTTGCTTATTTTGCATGGCAAAAATTAAAAAACATTATTTCTTTTTTTTTATAGAAAAAAAATATTTTTTTACCTCATTTTCGGTGAATGGTTCGTTATGTTCGGTGAATGGTCAATAAGAATCGGTAGGAGGTAACAGATAATAACCCAACAATTACTTACATACTATTTATTGTCATATTGTAATGATTTATAAAATACCAGGTAATATCATTAAAAGATGATGGAACTAAGTAACGGCAAAACAATAACTTGAACATCTAGGACGGCTTCTTTTGCTCC
>CAYMSC010000080.1:16271-18245 GCA_964392805.1 uncultured Saprospiraceae bacterium | reverse complement strand
GAGCCACGCTTGATATAATCTGAATATTTTGTAACAATAGACCGAATCCATAAGTTATTACTAGATAATTAAAGTGCCAATTTTAATTAACTAAGACTTAGATAGCTCAGGAAATAAATAATGCATACTGGAAGCTCTAGAATATACAAAAATTATCTCCAGAGCTTAGAAAGAGAAGGTCTTCAATAAATCAAACAGATTATGAAAAAGAGTTTTTTTGCTTTAATGCTATTGTTAGTTTTCGCAGCTTGTAAAAATGGAGGCGACAAAACAGATTATGACCAAATGGCAAAAGATTTGTGTTCGTGTATGCGACCCTTGGCGGATGTGAATGAAAAAATTAAAGTATTGGTGAGGGAAGGCAAAACAACAGAAGTAGCAGCATTATTTGCAGATGTAGAAAAAATAGCGGCAGAAGGAGAGGCTTGTGCCAAATCCTTAGAAGAGAAATATGGGTTGGTAGAAGGTGAAAAAGAGGTAAAAGCCACAGCAGCCTTAAAAAAGAATTGTGCAGATATAGCACAAATGCTAGAACAAAGCGAAGAGCCGGTACAATAAATAAAGCGGATTGAACCGTTGATAATGAGGGTAAAGCATAAGTAGTGATAAACTAAAATTTATATGCTTATCTTTGTTCTTTTAGCAGTAAAGTATTCAGAAAAAACTGATTGAATGGAAAAAATGAGAATAGGCATAACCGTTGGGGACATCAACGGCATTGGTTTAGAGGTGATATTAAAAACCATCTCTCATAGAAGTATAACAGATGTTTGTACACCAGTTGTTTATGGCTCTACAAAAATTGTGTCTTATCACAAAAATATAGTAGGCATAAACGATTTCAAATTTCAGAGCTTAAGAGATGCGCATCGTTTGCATACAGACAAAGTTAATGTTGTCAATTGTTGGCAAGACAATGTCAACATTACATTGGGGAAAGTATCGGAAATGGGTGGTAAATATGCAATGATGTCTTTGGATAGAGCGGTAAAGGATTTGGAGAATGGTCTGATTGATGCGGTTGTTACGGCACCAATTAATAAACAAGCGATGGATATGGCAGGATTTAAATATCCCGGTCATACCGAATATTTTATGGACACTTTTGAGGCAAAAGAAAACCTCATGTTCATGATTACAGAAGATTTGAAGGTCGGTTTGGTCACCAATCATGTACCTGTTACGAAAGTCGGCGAATTGATTACGAAGGGGCGGATTTTGAGGAAATTGCGGATTATGAACGAGACGCTGAAAATGGATTTTGGAATTGAACGACCAAGTATTGCTGTTTTGGGACTCAATCCTCATGCAGGTGACGGCGGTGTGATTGGAAAAGAAGAAGAAACGATTATTAGACCAGCCATTATAGAAGCTAAGAAAAAAGGTTTGATGGTTTTTGGACCTTATGCTGCCGATAGTTTCTTTGGCACACCAAACTATCGAAAATTTGACGGTATTTTAGCCATGTACCACGACCAAGGATTGATTCCTTTCAAAGCTTTATCTTTTGGGCATGGGGTCAACTATACGGCGGGTTTATCTGTCGTAAGAACATCTCCAGACCACGGTACCGGATTTGATATAGTTGGTCAAAATAAAGCAGACCCTACTTCTTTCCGCTACGCTATTTATGCAGCGGTAGATATTGCTAGAAATAGAAAAGACTTTTTGGAAATGCACGAAAATCCGATTGTCAAACGAACTAAAGATTTGAAAGAGGATGATTTGACAGCTGGTGCTTTGAAAGAAGAAGTGGCGGAAGAGACGAAGGCTTAATGGTTTAGAATAGAGTGTAGAGAAAATAAACCCCGAATTTCCAACTTAATGGAGGTTCGGGGTTTGTGCATTAAATAAGAATTTTTAATATTTTACGTTGTATTTAGGCGGTCGGATTTAAAAGTGATAATAATCCCTTGCTAAAAAAAAATTAGCAACGGATTAATATTAGCAACGGATTTGGCGAACTAGACAGTA
>CAYMSC010000080.1:0-16171 GCA_964392805.1 uncultured Saprospiraceae bacterium | reverse complement strand
AAAAAAAATTAGCAACGGATTAATATTAGCAACGGATTTGGCGAACTAGACAGTACTTTAGTTATTTTTTAATATCCATTTTTTAGCTGACGCTTTATAACAGAATAAAAATTAATTATGAAGAAAATACGATTACTTTTTTTAGTAAGTCTGTCTAGTTTTAGTGTCTTATCGGCTCAAATATTGGTGGGCTTAGGTGCTAAATGGAATGATGATTTTTCAGAGTGGATAATCTTAACGGATGACGAAGACGTTGAAGGGGAATTAAATATGACTTGGCGATTACAAAATGACTGGTCGTCTTTTGATTATCGCATTGAAGAAGGAGCAGGTAATATCAAAATTAAGTGGCGCGATAATCCCAATGAATGGGAAACGAGAGGCGATAATGAAATTATTACCGCTCGAACTCGGTGGAAAGATGACCCTAGAGAATGGCGGATTACAGATAATGATATGACTTTTCTGCTGAAAAGTAAATGGGGAAATAATCCCAATGTTTGGCAAATCACTAATGAAGAATACGGCTATTTTGAAATGTATATGGCGTATAGAAATGATTTTAGAGAATGGGTAATTATTGATGAATTAGGGGATGATGTTCCACTGGCTATGAAAATGACAATGGTATTTTTGGTGATGCATAATAGTACGCCAAGATTATGATTTGAATTCGACCTTTACAGATAAATTTCTTTTTAGATTTTTATCCCTAAAAAGCAAATTATACAACCTATCTATCCTATTTGGTTAGCAACTTAATCTTGCTAAAATGTTTTGCTTCTTTTTATCCATACAGGTCGAATGAATTCATCGGTACAAAAAAGTCCCATTTCTAAATCAAAGTAGAAATGGGACTTTTTGCCTATGATATGATAGTGATTGGCAGTAAGCCAACACTTTTAGATTTTACATTTAAAATTTTATATTTTCAATTTCCTTAAACTTCTTCTTCTGTTTTCACCAATAACTGAAAACCATTCCCGTGAATATTGACGATTTCAATATTCCCATCTTCCTTTAGGTATTTTCGTAGCTTCGTTACAAAAACGTCCATACTACGAGCGGTAAAATAATTGTCTTCTCCCCAAATCTTAGTCAAGGCTTCCGAACGAGGTAAAATATCGTTCATATACATACAGAACATCCGTAATAACTGTGCTTCCTTAGGAGACAATTTATCTTTAGACTCTGTGCCATTATCACTAAACGTAAGAATACGAAGCGGGAAATTAAAATGGTATTTACCAATAATAAATTCTTTGATTTCCTCTCTAGGGTCTGCTTTTTGCTGACTACGCTTTAGGATAGCCTGAATTCTATACAGTAGTTCTTCAGAGTTAAAAGGTTTGGTGATATAGTCATCCGCACCGATTTTGAAGCCTTGAAGCACATCATCTTTCATGGCTTTTGCAGTTAAGAAGATAATCGGCATTTCCGCATCAGATTCTCTTACTTCTTTGGCAAGCGTAAACCCATCTTTTCGAGGCATCATCACATCAAAAATGCAAAGGTCAAAGTTCCCTCTACGGAAACTTTCCCAACCAGCCACACCATCGGTCGCTAGGGTCACATCGTAGTCGTGCATTTCTAAATAAGAGCGTAATACATCTCCAAAATTTTGGTCGTCTTCAACCAGTAGGATTCGGTTATTAGTTGGCGTCATTATACTATTGTTTTACTCAAATACTTTAGGTGATTCTTATGATGTTTAGAGCATGTTTAAATTTTCATGATTGAGCGAAAGTGAGCAAGTTTTATTTTGTAGTAGGCAAAAATTTTTAGCATCTTTTTGGCTGATCAAAATTTTTAACGACCTACAAGATAAAATTTGTCACTTGTAGCCAATTGATGGAATTTTAAACATGCTCTTAGTACTTTTTGATTGTTTTTTACAAAAAATAACTTTTTGTCTTATTAAAAATAGCAATTTTAACAAAAATATTGTGTAAAGGGATATAAGATTATAAACTAAGTAAAATTTAATGGTCAGTTTTTGCTGTCAAAAATACCAATTAAGGAATGTAATAAATAAATTTATCATTTTAATTAGCGGATTATTAGGCTATTTTTTTAATTTTAATTTATTCCTAGGCAGTTACCGTATCTCTAATTTGGTAAGGAAAAGTGAGAATAAAGCTACTTCCTTTACCCAATTCACTTTTTACATCTATTTGACCTTTGTGTGCCGTCATCATGGTTTTTACATAAGCTAAACCTAAGCCAAACCCTTTCACATCATGCACGTTCCCTGTATGAACTCGATAAAATTTGTCAAAAATATTTTTTCTAGCTTCCTTGCTCAAGCCAATACCATTGTCTTTAATCGTTATTTCAATGCCATTAGGCACATCCCGACTACTAACAATGATTTCAGGAATTTCTCTGGAATATTTATTGGCATTATCCAGTAAATTATGGATAATATTGGAAATATGGGTAAGGTCTCCTTCTATTCTTGATTTGCTGGCATTCAAATCAGCTTTTACAAAACCTCCTTTTTTTTCTGCTTGCAAATGAGAATTAGTGACCGCTTGGTTGATAACTCCGTGCATATCTACATAGTCCAGATTTAGCTTAAAGTCTTTTTTATCCAATAGTGCCATTTGTAACACCTTTTCCACTTGCGCCAACATTCGTTTGTTTTCTTGCTTGATGATACTAGCAAATCTTTTGACTTTGTCCTGTTTACTCAAAATCATTGGGCTAGTAATCGAATCAACGGCAAGAGAAATTGTTGCAATAGGCGTTTTAAATTCGTGGGTCATATTATTTACAAAGTCGGTCTTCATTTCAGAGACTTTCTTTTGCGCAAAAATAACTTGAATGGTATAGACAAAGCAGAAAAGCACAATAGCCGTAGCAATACTTGCTGCGATTAAAGGCCACCAAACGGCTCCCCAAATCTCTCTAGATTTTTGTGGAAAAAAGACGACTAATTCTCCAGGAGAACTAGCATCTTCATTGAAGAGGGTTTGCCGATATTCTGATTTGTTTAATTCATCTATATTCTCTGCGAGTTCGGTCACTTCTGTCGTTTCTTCCGCATCAATAGCAAATGTACCGTTATTAATTATTAAACTGGGGAGTTCTCCTTTGAAAGTAGCGTACACTTGGTAATCGTAACTAGTTTCGACTCTACTTTTAAGTTGTTTTCTTAAAATTTCATCTATGACCTCAGGACTTATTCTATCGTCTAAAGATTTCGGTAATGGTTTGGAGCTTCGATAACCTTGATAAGCCAAAGCAGCTTTTGACATATCGTCTTTTTTGCCTAAACCCGAAAAATCTACCTTTGAGTTAAATTTTGACTTGTTGTCTAAATTAACTCTTTCACTAACCGTCAAAAAATCATTTAGTTTATTTATTTCTTGGACTTCTCTTTCTTCTAGTTCTTGCGCAACCAATTTTAACGCCGTTCGGACATTTTCATCAAACTGTTCTGTTTTAATATCAATGGCATTTAAAATCCAATAAGTTTGCAGAAATATAATTCCTAGCAAAGCTGCTGCCATTAAACCCACGATTGCCCAAATTGCATTTTTTTTCATTGGCGATGAACTGAAGGAGATTAGAGAAATTAACTAGAAAAGTAAGCACTTTATTACAAATAATATCGCTTCTAAAAGTTTATCAAAACACTTTAACAGGAATTTAACCTAACTGTGAAAATGCTATTAAAGAATAGGTGCTTATCTTTGTAGGTGTTCTAAAACTAGAGCATTAAATAAAACTAAATTTAATCATCAAAAAATTCATTTAAAATGAAAGGTTTAACAAGAGAACTTCATTTAGGTAAATTATGTTTCTTTCTTTTCCTTTTTTTAGGATTAAACTTAGCAGCTACTGCACAAGAAGAAGTGAAAGAAAGTAAAAAGATAACTATCGTTACTAAAAAAATTGATAGTGATGGGAAGGAAATAATTGAAAAACAGGTAATAGAAGGGGCAGATGCAGCAAATGCCGATATTGATGCACTTATTGAAAAAGCGAAGAAAGACGCGAAGGAAATTGACGTGAGTATTGAAGAAGAGGAAACGCATGTGATGAAGCAAAAAGAGGCAGTAGGCAAGAAAGTAATTATTACCACTAAAAAGCTCGACAAAGACGGGAAGGAAACAGTTGAGAAGCGAGTCCTGCAAGGAAATGATTTAGACGATGCTAAAATTGAAGCATTGATAGCAGAAGCAAAAAAAGGGGCTAAAGAAGTTGATGTACGCATTGAAGAGATGGAAGTAGATAAGATGGATAAGGAAGGGAAGAATATTTGGATTGGAAAAGATGGCGAAACAATAGATTTAGATAAGATGAAAGGAGAAAACGTGATGATTTTCAAAACAGAAGAGGGAGAAGTTATCGAATTAAATAGAGAAAAAGGGGCAAAAGAAGGGAAGCAAATTACGATTATTACCAAAAAAAAGGATAAAGATGGAAAGGAAATAATCGAAAAGAAAGTAATGAAAGGAACGGAGGCAGCGGATGTTAATATTGATGAACTTATTGAAAAAGCTAAAAAAGAAGCTGGCGGAGACGAGGAGAAAATGGAGATTCGAGTGAAAAAGAAAAAGGTAGATGGTGGCACTAGAATTAGGCTTGAAAAGGACGGCGAAGCATTGCATGAAGAACATGTAGTTATAGAGAAAGAGGGTAATGGTAAAAACGCTGAAAAGCAAGTTAAAGTAATGACAGTAACGGTGGATGAAAATGGAGATACGAAGATAGAAGAACGAGTCATCGAAAATGCGAAGCAAGAAGAAGAGATGGAGGTAACTGTGACGGTTGATGAAGATGGAAATACCAAAATTATTAAGCAGCGGAAAAAAGTGGAAGATATAGAAGGAAAATTAGAAAAAATGGGCATTAAACTACCTGTGCTGGGTGTACCTGTTGCCAATTATGTGCATGCGGTCACTAGCAATAATTGGGTATTTTTAGCAGGAAAAGGGCCACGAAAAGAGGATGGTAAAAATATTGTTGGGAAGTTAGGGCAGGATTTAACGGTCGCACAAGGATATGAAGCAGCCAAGATAGCGGGCATTAATTTATTGGCTGCATTAAAAGGAGAAATAGGCGATTTAAACAGAGTCGTCCGAATCGTAAAAGTAAAAGGGATGGTCAATGCTATTCCTGAATTTACAGACCATTCAAAAGTAATTAATGGCTTTTCTGATTTGATGGTAGCAGTGTTTGGAGATAAAGGAAAACATGCTCGTGCGGCAGTTGGAATGAGTTCTTTACCAGGTAATATGGCAGTGGAGATAGAGGTAGTGGTAGAGATTAATTGATTTTGAACTTAAAAAGAAGACACAACCCACCCCTGAGTTGTGTCTTTAAACCAAACGTTATGACCAGTTAATTTTCTTTTGAAAAATCCGACATCTGACAGTCTATTAAGACTGCCGGACATCTGACTTCTACTTGGACAGCAGACAGATGTTAAAATTTCAGCATCGGACAGAGTGGGATTTAAGAGCAAATACTAATAAATCGGTTATATGGGAAAATCCAATACTAGAATCCTAACCTCTGCCTACTGTTTATTTTTTTAGTTTCTCAAGATGATTTATGAGTAAAAGAGACGGTCTACCGTACCACTTAAATCGTTTGTTATAAGCAAGAAAAATAAGGAGCGACCTTGCCAATAAAAAATTAGCAAGAGCCACTCTTTACGACGCCTATTGATTGTTTTCTTTAACAGTCGGTATTTCTTTTAGTTGGTTGTTTGTAGCATTGTTGTTTGTGTAGTTTTGTTCGCTAGTAGTTTGTTTAGCTCCCTTTGCGGCGAATAAACCGTCTAGTACCGTGTTGCTATAAAAGTCAGCGGCTACATAGCCAGAATAATTCATAATAGTGGCATCTGCACCACTTTCTAGTAAAAGCGTCGTGGCCTCATCTTTTTTGTTAGCAGCCGCCAACATCAGAGGGGTATCACCTCTCATGTTCTGGTGGCTGACGTTGGCATTATATTGAATTAGGGTACGAATAGCTTCTAAGTGACCTAATTCAGCTGCTATACAAAGGGCCGTATTATCCATGTAATCAGTTGCATCAACTTCTGCCCCGTAATTGAGGAGTATTCTAATAATTGCAGGGTTCCCGTTGTTGGTTGCCAAGTGTAGTAAGGGGGTACCAATCTTATTTTTCCAGTTCGCATCGCCTTGGGGGGCTTCGCTTTTACTTAATAAAATACCAGCTACAATATCATGTCCTTTATTCATGGCGATATATAGGGGAGTTTCACCATTGTCATTAGGTTCGTTTATGATTGCTTGGTTCTTGATTAAGAAAGCGACAGTTTTAGGCTTATTCAGTTCAGCAGCTCTGGCAAGAGGGGTAATACCATTGCTTTTTCGGTTAATTTTGGCCCCTTTGCTCAATAAAGTTTCGAGCAAAAAGAGGTCATCTAATTCAATTGCTAAGTATAAGGGGGTTTCACCAACATCATTTTTCAAGGAGGCTTTGGCGCGCTTTGTTACCAAATTGATAATTTCCATATTAGCCGATTTGATAGCTAAAGTTAAAGGGGATTCGCCTTCGTCATTTTTCAAGTTGATGACTGCTTTTTTGGTTAGCACTTCCACCACCGCTACATCTTGGTTATGGATAGCTAAGGTTAAAGCAGTTTCTCCTTTGTCATTTTTACGGTAGTAATGAATACTGTCTTTTTGCAGCGCTTCGATGCGTGCTGCATTGCCGGCATTAATAGCTTCGAATTGATAATCGAATCCATTATTTTTCGACTTCTTTTTCCTTTTGAAGGATTGGGGGGATTCCAAATCGGCTTCGGGGGTATTTATAGTTTCAGGGGTATTATTTTCTGTAAAAAAATCTTTTTCAGGTGTTGTAGGTCCTTCTTCTTGCGCAATTGCTACATTTGTAGCGAGTACTAGCATAGTTAAAATTAACGATAGGTATTTCATGATGTCACTTTTTTGTAGTTGCCGAAATAATAGTGACAATTGAATAAGTTTATAGCTTTTTAATAGGTGTAGACATAGTCCTTAAAACGGGTGCATAAAACTTATTTTTTTGTCACACTAAAGTGTAGATTTTAACCATAAAGGAGGATTAAAGTAAGTTTTTAGTTAAAAGATGATATTGAAGTGTATTGTTCTTTTACAAGCAAAAGAGCAATGATTTCAATAATTTAGTAATCGTTCAATGAACGAATTAAATAGTTTTGTTATAGGGAATACTAGCTTAAAATGCAGTTAACCGCAATGGCGGTTATAAAAGATGGATTAGAATAAAGTAGAAGAAATTTGGATAGGCAGCTAAATTTTGTCTTTTTGTGTATTGATTAAAAAATAATTATCTTTTAAGATTTTCAATTAATTTTTTTCAAATAGATTTTCAATCCATTAGGAAAAAGCAATCATTTGAAAATCAATCATCTATTTTTTCATCAATTTTGTTAAAAAATATACTCTATAAATGTTTTTTGAGATTAGTTTATTATGCGAAAGCTAAAAAAAAATTAAAAAAAAGATAATTTTTCTTTTTTAAAACATGTTTTTTACAATATAAAAAACTGATTAATAGTCACTTATATAATAATTAAGAAAATTAAAAAAAAATTCATTTTAATTCCAATAAATGGAAAATATTGATGCACTAAGAATAAATTTTAGTTCTGACCAGCTAGTCTTATTAAATTTTTGTCTGGGATTTCTCATGTTTGGGGTCGCTTTGGATATAAAAGTTAGGGACTTTAAACAATTGTTCCAAGACCCTAAACCGCCAATTGTTGGTCTAATCTCCCAATTAATCCTATTACCTATTCTTACTTTAGGATTGGCCTTACTTTTGAATGTACCACCCTCGATAGCATTAGGCATGATTTTAATAGCGGCCTGTCCAGGAGGGAATGTCTCCAATTTTGCAGTTCATTTATCCAAAGGCAATACGGCACTCTCTGTTTTGATGACTTCCGTTTCTACCTTGATGGCTATTTTTACGACCCCTTTATTATTTGGGCTATTGGCACAATTTGTCCCCAATACCGCTGATTTAGGGCAAAGTATTACGGTTGACCCGATTGAGATGATTCAGACGATTCTTAAGTTGGTCGTCTTACCTTTGTCCATAGGTATGTCGATTAATCATTTTTATCCCAAGTTGACGGAAAAAATACAGTCCCCAACAAAAATATTATCTATGCTCATTTTCTTTGGTATCGTTTTTTTTGGTATCAAAGGCAACTGGGACAATATCCTTAAATATGTAGGTAGTATTTTTTTCATTGTCCTAATTCACAACACTTTAGCTTTTTTATTAGGTTTTAGCTGGGCAAGGTTGATGAAAATGTCCATCCCCAACACCAAAGCTATTTCCATCGAAACGGGTATTCAAAATTCTGGTTTAGCCTTAATCATTGCCCTAAACTTTTTTAGTGATTTGGGCGGCATGGCATTAGTCGCCGCTTGGTGGGGTATTTGGCATTTGCTTTCTGGTTTTTTGGTGGCGATGTGGTTTAGTAGGATAGGTGAATGAGCAAGTTGGCAGTAGCAGCTGGGAGTAGCCTAATTGAGATTGATGAAATTATCCATAGATAATAGGTTTCGCAAGAAATAATCTAGACTGCTTAGCTAGGAGGATAGGAACACGGATTAAACAGATGTAGCAGATTCACACTCCGATAAACCTCATCTCCTTATAAACCTTATCACCTTTCCCCCCAAATAACCCCTCGTTAACATTAAAAGCAATAATTTTGTATATATGAAACTAAATCGCGTTTTACAATTAGGGAATCCCGTATTATATGAAGTGTCTGAACCTGTAAAACAGTCAGAATTAGAAAGCTTGCGGCCGGTGTTTCAAGATTTGCACGACATTATTTTAGAATTTAGGGCAAAATATAATGCAGGGAGGGCAATTGCTGCACCACAAATAGGCGTTATGAAACGAGTCATCTGTTGGAATGTAGCAACACCAAAAGTGTTGATCAATCCTCAAATTACTTTTTTGAGTGAAGAAATGATGGAGTTGTGGGATGATTGTATGAGTTTCCCCAATTTATTAGTGCGCTTAAAACGCCATAAAAGTTGTAAGGTTGAATTTTTAGATGAAAACTGGCAGCCACAAACATGGCATTTAACAGACGATTTATCTGAATTATTTCAACATGAATACGACCATTTAGATGGTATCTTAGCGACGCAACGTGCTATTGATGATAAATCTTTTAAGTGGCGATAAATAGTCCGTCCCGAAAAAATCGGAGGCCTCTACTCTACTCTATAGGCATAATCTTTTAAAATTCTTTCTGTGGTAAAAAAAATAGACTGGTACATTATCTCTAAATACTTGAAGACCTTTTTCTTCACGGTTTTGCTATTTACAATGGTATCAGTGATTATTGATTTTAGCTCACAAGTAGACAAATTTGTAGAAGAACCCTGCACAAAACGAGAGATTTTGCTAGATTATTATTTAGCGTTTATCCCTTGGATTAATGGCTTGCTTTTCCCATTGTTTGCATTGATTTCGGTGATATTTTTCACTTCTCGAATGGCGTATAATTCAGAAATCATATCTATTCTGAACGCTGGTGTTAGTTTTAGGCGAATGATGGTACCTTATATAATCGCTTCCAGTTTTATATGTGCCTTACATTTATTTGGCAATCATTATATTATTCCTTTGGGGAATAAGTCCAAAGTAGATTTTGAACATAAGTATATTTACAAAAATGAGGATAAAGGAAAAAC
Source organism: uncultured Saprospiraceae bacterium (assembly GCA_964392805.1). GTDB lineage: Bacteria > Bacteroidota > Bacteroidia > Chitinophagales > Saprospiraceae > JAFMDF01. The sequence continues at coordinate 6,458 of CAYMSC010000080.1, read as the reverse complement.
TAGAGATGTTCATTTATTATTAAACAGAGACGAAGAAGCGAATACACAATCTAAGGCGTACGTGCGATTTTATAGAAAAAGAGATACTTCGGCAAAAGATTTAATATTAGAAAATTTTGAAAATAATCGACTCGTTTACCGCCTAAAGGCCAAATCTGCAAGGTGGATAGCCGCAAAAGATTCTATTAATAATTGGGAGTTAAAAGATTATGAAATTAGAACTTTTGAAGGCGATAAAGAAACAATGATATTTGGCTTGAGAAAAAAAATAGATACTTTACTAAATCTATACCCCAAAGATTTTGTCTATTATGAAAATGATAAATTGACCTTAACGACCCCTGAATTAAACGAGGCAATAGCTTTACAACGACAACGAGGTGTGAAAACCACAAAAAGTTATGAGATAGAAATCTTACGTAGGACTGCCGAACCGATCACGATAATTATTGTCACATTGATAGGAATGGCGATTGCCTCTAGAAAAGTACGAGGTGGGTTAGGATTACATTTAGCTTTAGGAATCGCCTTGGGCGCAGTCTATGTATTTTTATCTAAATTTTCTACCACCTTTGCGACCAATCAAACACTCTCGCCAGCTTTCGCTGTATGGATGCCGAATATTCTTTTTACAGGTATTTTAAGCTATTTAGTGAGCAAAGCGCAGAAATAGAGAATATTTGAAAACTTGCCAATCCCCCCTATTTAACAAGAATCCAATTCCACCAAAAAAGTCTCTAATTCTATTTGTTGTTTATCTACAATGATTTTATCATTCATCAAGTCAAAAAGTAATTCAACCGCTGTTTTTCCAACCATATATCCAGAATGTCGAATATGTGTAATAGAAGGATTTAGGTAGTAAGGTAAGTTGCCATTACTAATACAAATCACTCCTAACTGTTCAGGAATAGATAATCCTTTTTCATAGATTGCTTGAATTATACCAGCGAGTATTTGGTCGGTCATAGCAAACACTGCATCAGGTAATTCTTCTTGGGTCAATAAATTAGTAAATTGTTTTTTAGCCTCTTCAAGTGTATCCGCATAAAAACAGAATTTTTCGTGGTAGGTAAGTTGATGTTTGGCTAAAGCAGTTAAAAAGCCTCTTTTTCTACTTTGGGTAATTTCCAAATTTGTATTACCAAAGACACCACTAATTTTTTTATAGCCTTTTCTAGCGAGGTGATTAATGGCGGTATAAGAAGCCATTTGGTCATTGATAACGACAGAAGGTACTTCTTTTTTTTGAATCACCTTATCAAAAAAAACAACAGGTATTTTAGTTTGCAATCTATCTGTAAAATGAGTAATCGTAGATGTTTCTTTAGATAAGCAAACCAACAAGCCGTCTAAGCCAAAATTTTGGCAAATCAAGGCATTTTCTTTTTCTTTTATAAGAGAATCATTTGATTGAAAAATAATCAAATTATAGCCATTCTTTTTAGTGATTTCTTCGATAGCTTGAATAATAGAAGGGAAAAAAAACATACCCATTTCAGGGATAATTAAGCCAATTAGTCCACTTTTATTTTGTCTAAATCTAATCGCTTGATAATTCGGTTGATAGCCTAATTCTTTAGCGACTTGCTTTATTTTTTCTTTTGTTGCTTTACCAATATCAGGATGGTCTTTCAATGCTCGGGAAACAGTTGAAGGATTTACCTCTAATAATTTGGCGATGTCTTTAATTGTAATTCTGCCCATTAAATAGAGTGTTTTGGTAAAATAAGTGGTAAAGTACAAAAAAAGTTACTAACAGCAACCGTTTGCGCAATCGTTTGCGGAAATCGGGCATCGAAATAAAATAATATTTATACCCGACTTTTCAAAACTATCCTCTAATTTTAGGGGACAAATGGTTGATATGATTTTGTTATAAGAAATGTAACATCAATTATGTTTATTATATATTTAGAAAAGCACCAGATCAAAAAAATATTAAGCTGATTTTAATATAAAGATTTTTTAGAAGTATTGTATGAAACTAAAGGTTGGCAAAAGGTTACTCAATAGAGTAGCCTTTTCTTTTTTAGGAAGTAATACTTAATAAGTCAAAAAAGAAGTAATCTGGTTTTTCTGGTAGGTTATTCAATTGGTAAGATTTAGAAATAGGGACAAAGGAAATAGAGCGAATGTATCGATACAGTTTTTTATAGATAGCAGATTCTTTGACCAGTTGTCCAGAAATGTGCAGTGGAATTGTTTCGGGATCTAATTTGAATTGCCCATAAATTAATAGTACGTAATAAAGAAAATCTTTTTCATTTCCGAAAGGAAATTGATTGGAAAAAATAAGCGCTTCCCCATCAAATAGTATAATTTGTAGTGTTGTGGGCTGTACATTCAGCCAAACATGCTTGCCTTGTAGTAATTTCATCTCCCTAGCAAAGCCATTAATCAATGTAGTGAAGCTATTATAATACTGAACTCCTTGAGTATATTTAGATTCAAAGAATGCTATAATTGCCTGTGGAACACTAAAAATTAATTTAGCATCCAACATATTCAAATCATTAACTTGATATAATTCTGGTGTAGTCGACTTAGATTTTAAAGGAAAGAGATAAGCCGCTTTATCAACGGATTGGTATAACTTGTTTGGAACAATTGTATAATGAGGCCTAATAAATGCAATATGGACCTCAGGATAAAGGGCAGAAAGAATGGAATCCGATACCCAAAGTTCTTTAAGGCTATTAATATAAAGCGACTCGTTAGTTGAAGAAGGAGTTGAATAAAAATCAAATTCCTTGAGTATCAAAATTTCTCCAGTCTTATTACTAACACAATAAGACAAACTGTCTACCCCACACAGGATAGACAGTTTATAGAAAGTGATATTATTTTTTGAAAAGGATGTCTTAACAACGCTGGTACTTATCTTTCCCAATTTCCTGATGTGTTTGGCTTATTCATATCGCCGAATTTAATGATGCTATTTGGATTATACCGAGCATCATATTTTTGATAAGTAGGATCCGCATATATTCCCATGAAGGTACTACGCTTAGTTCCTACTTCGACAACATTTACAATTGTTTTCTGATATGATAAAGTATCAGCCAACACATCAAATGTTTTACCATCTGCGTATGGCACTTTAACTAACTCGTTTAAATCCCACCCTAATGACCTAACAGAATCAATGGCATTTGTATAAGTAGTATCGTAAGTAACTTCCCCAGTGAAATTAGGGTCATCAGGATCACCAATTACTTTTACATATGGAATTCTACCATTAGTAAGAACATCTTTAAAATCATTCCAATTACTAGCGAATGCACCGCCAGTTATTGCTCGATAAATTTCTTGTCCTCTTCTAAGGTCCATTAAACGATCAATGACAGCAGCTTCCCGCTTGTCTTTTTCGTTTTTAAAAGCGATAGGTTCTCTGATACTATCAACTAATACATAAATCAAAGCAGCAACAATTGCTAATAAAATTAGATTAATTATTAACCTCATAGTTGGTAATTTTTTTCAGTTTTGCTTGGGCAATAATAGCATTTTTTACATAAGTAACAAAATTTACCTATATTTTTTTTGCTAATATAGTTTCCCAAAAGATAATGAATAGTATTCTTCAATTCCACAAAGCAGCGGATATGCTATTAAACTCAAAATAAGGAACGCAATAAAAATAGAAGCGACAAAGGTAAAAAAGGAACTTTATTGAAAAGAATTTTTTACAAAAATAAATTCATTCTTTTAATTTTTTCTTAGCAATTGCCTGTTTTATTGAATGATTATCAAAAAATAGATGCAAAATCATATAAATTAGTTGTTTGGAAGCGCAAAATATTTGTTTTTTAATAAAACAAATATTTTAAAATTGATTCAATTTATGTATTTTTGTTTAAAAAAATTTCTTCGCTTTTTTTTTGAAAATAAATAATTGAAAAAATTGCATAAATTCTTCCTAATAAATTGATAGTCAAAAAATAAGGAGAGAAGAACAAAAAATTAAAGTATAACGTAAAGATTGATGTGTTTGGAGAATATATTTTTTCTTTATAATATTCCACCTAAATTAATACTAAGATAAAGATTATCTTTATTTTTTTGTTTTAAAAATGCCCAAAAAATAGTTCAGTATGGCTAAAGTGACTTATAACGAGGATAATATACGTTCATTAGATTGGAAAGAGCATATTCGGCTACGTCCAGGGATGTATATTGGAAAATTAGGCGACGGCGCAACCGCCGATGACGGAATTTACATTTTGATAAAAGAGGTATTGGATAACTGTATTGACGAATATGTCATGGGGCATGGTAATTCCATAGATATTGTGTTGACAGATGGCATGGTCTCCATTAGAGATTATGGGCGGGGAATTCCACTTGGTAAGGTCATTGATTGTGTGTCGAAAATAAATACTGGTGGAAAATATGATTCCAAGGCTTTTAAAAAGTCGGTGGGTTTGAACGGGGTTGGTACAAAAGCAGTAAATGCCTTGTCTAATTTCTTTAGAGTACAAGCCATTCGTGAAGGAAAAACTAAAATAGCAGAGTTTAGTAAAGGTGTTTTAGGGAATGACTTCAAAATAAAAAAGACCCAAGCGTCTAATGGGACTTTAGTAGAATTTAAGCCAGACGAATCTATCTTTAAAAATTATAAATTTAGAGCTGAATATATTGAGAACCAACTTTGGAATTATGCTTACCTAAATGCGGGCTTAAAGCTCAATTTTAATGGTAAAACCATTTATTCCAAAAATGGATTATTAGATTTACTAACTAGGAAAACCAATGGGGAAGCGCTACGCTACCCAGTTATTCATTTAAAGGGAGAAGATATTGAGATTGCTTTGACGCATGGTAATTCTTATGGTGAACAATACTACTCCTTTGTGAATGGACAGAATACAACACAAGGTGGGACTCATTTAAATGCTTATAAGGAAGCTATTGTTAATTGTATCAGAGGAATGAGTGCTTTTTCTAGTAAAAATTATGATGTAAAAGATATACGAGCATCCATTATTACGGCTGTGAGTGTCAAAGTGGAAGAGCCTGTTTTTGAATCGCAAACCAAAACACGCTTAGGGTCTAGTGATATTGGTCCTAAAGGCCCAACAATTCGAACATTTATTAATGACTTTGTCAAAAAGAATCTAGAAAACTATTTATTACAAAATGAAGCTGTTCTGAAAGCTTTACAAGATAGAATCGAACAATCTAAAAAGGAACGATTAGATATTGCTGGCATTCAGAAAGAGGCTCGAAAAAAAGCTAAGAAAGCAAATCTTCATAATAAGAAATTAAGAGATTGCCGCTTGCATTTTAATGATTCCAATAAAAAAACTGCGGAGGAAAATAGACTACGCACAACCGTATTTATTACGGAGGGAGATTCTGCAAGTGGGTCGATAACAAAGGCAAGAGATGTGCAAACGCAAGCAGTATTTAGTTTGCGAGGAAAACCTTTAAATTGCTATGGCTTAACCAAAAAAGTGGTGTATCAAAACGAAGAATTTAATTTACTTCAACACGCCCTAAATATTGAAGATAGTTTAGATGATTTGCGGTATAATCAAGTGGTGATTGCCACCGATGCGGATGTGGACGGTATGCATATTAGAATGCTACTACTAACTTTCTTTTTACAATTCTTTCCTGACTTAGTAAGAAATGGTCATTTATTTGTTTTGGAAACGCCTTTATTTAGAGTCCGAGACAAACAAAAAACCTTCTACTGCTATAGTGAAACGGAAAAGCAAGATGCGATGAAGAAGCTTAGAGGAAAACCAGAAATTACTCGTTTTAAGGGATTAGGAGAGATTTCGCCCAATGAGTTCGCAGGATTTATTGGAGATGGCATCAAACTAGAACCAGTAGTGATGAGCGAGGATACCAAAATTGATGATATTCTGTCTTATTTTATGGGTAAAAATACGCCAGCCCGTCAAGTCTTTATTATTGATAATTTGAAGGTGGAGAAAGACGAATTATCGGAAGATGAAGTAGAAGATATTAATGAGGATATAGAAGCACAACTAGAAGCGAAATTGGAAGAAATAGATACGGTGGCGGTGTAAGTTATATGCTATAAATAATGTATTGAAATCATACACTTAGTTAGCGCGAGGCTCTAGCCTCGTGTTAAGTATTCAGCTGCCTCTGGCGGCCTTAACTACAACCACCAGATCTGTCCCACCAAAGAGGAACTTTAGTTGGGAGGCGGATTAATAAGGGAACGAGACTGAAGCCTCACACCAACAAGTAGCCTTACATTTGATACACCGCCTAAATTATATGCTATTTATAATGTATTGAAATCATACATCATAAATTTATCTAGTTTTAAACTATACAGATGTATGATGTATGATGTATGATGTATGATTTATGAATTGTGATTTATGATTTAGGGTCTATTCTCCCTTTAAACCCTAAGCCAATGATACCACCTTCCTTAAATCGTTCCAATTCTTCTCGTTGAATACTTCTAT
>CAYMSC010000079.1:0-18398 GCA_964392805.1 uncultured Saprospiraceae bacterium | reverse complement strand
GTCCCTACATCTAGGAACACGTTAAAACTGGTGGCGGAGGCCGTTTGTTTAGGCGAAGCCATTTAAACAAACTAGAATTTTTTGTTTCTTTTTTTTCAATTGAAAAAAAGAAAAGAACGTCTAATTAAGAAAATTTACCATTCAGCTTTGCATAAATTTGATTTATAAAAAGATACATATTAAAAAAAATCATTGTTCAGTAGAATAATTCATTTTATTATAAATCAACCCAAAAACGGTCCATTCTGAGGGAGATAAATTCATGCAATTTGTTTCCCACAGAAGCAAAATTCAAATTGAAAATTGAAAATGTAAAATTTAAAAGTATTAAACGATAAAACCTTTTGAAATCAATACTGAATTACCATTGAAAACAAACTAAAAATCTTTTGAAAACAATACTGGATTACCATTGAAAACAAACTAAAACCAGATGAAACAACCCCAGAAAATCGTTCGATGTATTCACCAAAAAGTGTATTACTTACACCTTAACGATGGAAACCAGATGAATCCTACGATGATTATCGCATAGATAATCCAATGACTGTGCTATCGCAATGCCTATTAAACATAGGTATTGCGTCGCACTTTTTTTGAAAAAATTATTAACTCACTATAAATACGTTTTGATTACTTGCTATGTCTTGTATAAAGCAAGCCATCAAGTGTATTGTCAAAAACTAATCAACATGAAAAAATCTAATGGAAAATTAATCCTTTATGGCGCTGGCGGTATTATTTTATTATTGCTCATGCTAGTCATTAATCCTTTCGGCTATAATGATTTAGGCTATAGAGAAGTAGTAGAAACACCAACAGGTCAAAAGCATGTTATTTTTACGAATGGGGTTTATTTTAAATTTCCAGGTTCTAAAATAACGACTTACCCAAATGTTATAACAATAAGTCACCGAGGAACTAAGAATGGCTCAACAGTTGAAGGTGGACTAATTCCGATTCGTTTTAATGATGCTACAGAGGCAGATGCTCAAACAGTCGTTCGATTCAGATTACCTGACAAAGAGGAAGCTATGTTGACCTTGCATTCGGAATATGTCAATAAGGAATATTTGGCCTTAAAAGGCTTAGCTCCTTACACGATTGAATGTTTGAAAAACTCTGCTCAATTGATGGATTCTGAGCAGCACTATTCGGGTGGACGAGCACAATTATCCCAATTTTTCCAAGACCAATTAGAAGATGGGTTATATCTTTTAGATGTACAAGAAAAAGTGACGAGAGATACCTTTACGAATGAGGTAAAAAGAGTGTACGAAAGTAATATTCGTATTGCTAAAGATGGCAAAAAAGTACGTAAAGAGTCTGATTTGAAAAAATTTGGTATTAACATCGCAAGTGCCACTATTGAAAATGTAGATTATGAAGCACAAGTAGATGAGAAGTTAAAGAAGAAGATTGGAGCTAGTACTAGAGAATCAGTTTCTAAGCAAAACTTAGTGACTGCTCAACAAGAAGCAATGACAGCAGAAGCAGAAGGTCGTAAAAGATTAGTGGAGATTGAGTATGAAGAAATGCAGCGACAAACTCAGGCTGTTGTCCAAGCAGAAACTCAAGTAAAACTGGCGGAGAAAGATATGGCAAAGCAAAAAATTGCGATGGAAGCTGCTAAATTAGAAGCACAAAAAATCAAGGCTTTAGCCGATGCGGAAGCTTATGCTAAGCAAAGAATAATGGCCGCAGATGGTGCTTTAGAGAAAAAATTAGCCACTTACAAAGATGTGCAAAATATGTGGGCGAATGCCTTTATGAACTACAAAGGAGACTTAGTTCCTAAATTCCAAACTGCTCCTGCTAATGGTGCTAATGGTGGAAATGCTGGACTTGATTTCATGCAAATCATGGGCGCTAAAGCTGCGATGGATTTGAATTTGGATATGAACGTTAAGAATTAGTAGTAAATTTTTAGTGGTAAGTGGTGAGTTATAAGTGATAAATCATTTACCACTAATAAAGAGTAAGCTAGCTATTCAGTGGCAGGTCTTGGGACGTCAGTTCTAGCCTGCTACTTTTATATTTACAAGATGAGCAATCAAAAAAGTCCTAGAGGACTATTTTGTGAAGTGAACCGCAACGCTAGTGGGATGGATCAGGATTTTAAATAGTAGGTCGTACTTTTGGGCTTGTTCTAGGTCGTGTTCTTGGATAGGTAACAGATAAGAGATTAATAAGGGAAAACGAAAATAATAACCTACGCAAAAATGATAATACAAAATAAAAAGAAAATCCGTGGCCTCCCGTCCGCAAGCGGTTCACCCGTACGGGTTCATATTTGAAAAACGCAGAAGTTATTTTTTCGTCGTCTCTTACCTTTCTTCCTTTCTGCTTTTCATTAATTATTGGTAGATTCACCGCTTGCAAAAATTCAAGTAACTTACCCATTATTACTACAAAAAAATGGGATAAAACAACCCTCTCATTTGAAAGTCAACCAATTAGTGAAACAGCGGAGGATAATCCTTTCTTAAATCATCGACTTTCCGTCAAGTTTATTCATCCACAAAAGACCGTCATCATACCTAGGTTTTATGCCGCCGACGGTAATGCAGGAGAAACAAGTGCTGAAATAGGGAATATCTGGAAAGTACATTTTAGACCAGATTTAGAATTCAACATTGAAATTTGTCAGGTATTTCGGGGTGGCATCAAATCTGAAATCATAAATTTTAAATTATACATCATAAATCTATCACGTTTTTTTAGATAGATTTATGATGTATGATTTATGAATTGTGATGTATGATTTTTTGCGCCCTCTCAATAAGCAGAAACGATAAGGCCCCATCTTTAAATCTCCATAAAAAAGCCCCCCCGACACTAAAGTGCGGAGAGGCCATCCCAAAAACCGATTTAAGTATATAATTTACAGGGTGACAGGATTTTTTTTTGTAGGTCGTACTTTTTATACATTCAATGTAGGTCGAGTACTTTAACTACTGTTTTTCCTGTTCTACCTATTTTTCATTTGGACTTTAAAATTTGTATGAACTTAAACTCACGCTTATGAGAATGATTAATTCTTTACTTGTTTACTTTACTGTTAGTCCTTTCTAGTATTTTTTATTCTATGGTCTTGTAAAATCTGATATATTTTGTTTTCGTGATTTAGTTTTTTGAGTTTGAAATTACAATTACTAAATAAACAGGTTAATTCAGGATTAGAAATATGTTCTATTTTGTATAAGAACACAGCCTGCTCTGAAACTTCGGAGACCTAGAACAAGTCCTAAAAGTAAGACCTATTAAATCTTGGGCCATCCCACCCGCTTTACGGTTCACTTCACAAAAAAGTCCTCTAGGGCTTTTTTGCTTGCTCATCCTGTAATTAAAAATGGAAGGGAACCGAAGTTCCCTCCCAAATGTGAAGTATATTATTCAATAATAATCATCTTCTTAGTAGCTACGTTATCCGCAGACTCTAATTGATAGTATAGTACGCCAGTCGCACCTAGCTCATTAGCTCTTAAAGTAACCACATTGGCACCTTTAGCATAATCAGCAGAGATAGACTTTAATACTTTACCCTGTGCATCCATTACCGTCAAAGTTGCGTTTCCTGCAGTTGGCAAGTTAAAGCCAATTACTGTTTCACCTTTGAATGGGTTAGGCGTGTTTTGAGTTAACTCAAAGCCAGCAGCAACAGGTGTTGTGAAATCAAGATTTACATCTAATAATTCACCGTTTGTGTTGTATGCTTCAGCAGTAGTTACATCAGAACTTACAGATACTAATTCACTTAATAATCCAGATGCAGTTGCATTGAATGTTAAAGAGAATAATACATCGTTAGCAGTAGCTTCACCGTTCCAAGAAGTAGCAATTACTCCTCTATCAGCCATTGTTGTATTGAAGTTAGCAGCTTTCGCTACCCCTTCTACAACGCCAGCATTTTGACCAGCAAAGTTCATTGTAAACTGGTAACCTTGCGCACTTGCGATGTCAGCAGCAGTAAATGCTACAGTCACAGCTTCGCCAACTTCAACAAAACGGTCAGCCGTAGTTAAAGTTAAAGCACCATTTGTGCTACGAGACTCAGCGCCCAATAAGCTATTCGCTTGAGCGTTACCATTAATATCACCAACCTTCACACCTACGAAATCAAGATTCATCATGTCTCCGCTTAATGTGTTGATTGTGTAGAATTCACTGAAATCCTCAGATGCAGGATTAGCAGAATCAAAGTTATGACTTGCGTCAACAAATCTCCAGCTATCGTTGCTTGGGAATTCAGATCTGATATTCAATATTAACTGACGCAATTGAACCATATCAAATGCGGTAATAGATCCAGACTTATTAACATCAGCCGCAATATACTTATATGGAGAATCAAACTGAGTGATTCCCAAGATATGCTTGCTAATTAATACTAAGTCAAATGTAGATACACCATTTAAAGGATTAATATCCTTAATTGGAGTTACAGTATAGTCACCACCCATTTCCATTTGGAATTGGAATTGACCGTCTGCTCCTGTAGTTGTAGACGCTTGTGCAGTACCTGTAACAGTTACAGCTACAGCTTCTACATTTTCTCCTTGTGGATTAACAATGCTACCAGCAACCATGCCACCAACATCACTACCACATGCTCCCATGTTATCTTGTACGATTACGTAAGTTTGAGCAAAGTCAAAGTTACCTTCTTCATCAATTACATAAATGTAAACTAAGTTATTTCCAACTCTATCACATTCAAAAGTAATTACTTTTCCTAATGCTTGAACACCTGCTAAATCAGTTGGTGCATCTCCTAAGAAATCTGACCAAATTCTTAAATCTAATTGAGATTGGTCTGTACAGTTATCAAAACTTGCTTGGTCTAAGTCAGTTGCCCAAACTTGAACTTCGCCATTTTGTCCTATTTCAACTGCTACGCCATTTAAGACATAAGGAGTTGGTCTCTTACAATCCCAGAATTGAACATTTTCACCTCTTTCACCTGCAGAGTTACCACAGTTGTCAAAAGCCCAGAATTCTGCGTAGAACGTTTCTTTATTAGAAACGACATGAGAAATCTCATTATCATTAGCTGTTGCTACAACATCTCCAGTAGCTGCGTTAATCAATCTAGCTTCCCAAGTAATGTTCGAAGAACAATCAGTAGCGATAGCAGACCAAGTCTTAATTTCATCACACTCAAAAGGAGCCGCTCCCGGAGTCACGTCTTCTTCACCGTATGGTAAAGCATCAAAATCTATAGCATTGATACATGGTTCTGGATCAATTACTGTTACAACAGGTGCTTCGTCATCATGTACTCTTAATACTTGGATATAAGTCCAAGAACCAGCAGCTTCATTGCCTTCGCTAGTAACCATTAAACCTTCAGAGATACCGTGGTCTCCTTCAACTCTTGCAAGTTGTACAGGATCTTCACCTGCAACAAAAGTACACCAGTTAATTACATGGTAAGTTCTTTCAATCTTGAAACAAGCATCACCAGGAACATCGAATCGTCTTTCAGTAACTTCAAATCCTAATAAATCACATGCTCCATTTTCAATAACAATACTCTCTGCAGGAGCTAAATCTCCGCAAGATCCTTCCCAGTCAGCTGGGAATGTAATTTTCCAATTCTGAGTAGATACAATAGTAATTGTCTGAGAAACCCATGCAGATACGTTTCCTGACCAATCGATAGCACGGTATCTTCTAGTAGCTTTTGCTTCTCCACAAGGCCACTGAATTAATTGATACTGTTGCTCAAAATCTAATGCTCCACAAGAAGCACCTGCTAAGTTATCTTCACAAATAGCACCTTGTGTTGGATTTCCAAATGCCTCATTATAGAAAGCTTCTAAGTCACCTGTTAAAGCAACAAATTCGCTATCTTCCATTTCTAAATCTTCATCAGTATCTGTGCTAGCTCCCAACTCATCAGAGTGGAATCTTTCACAATCTTCAGTAACATCTGCTAAAGGACTACAGAAAGGATTGATTTTATCCTCTACTGCTATGTCTAACCAACAAGTATTTGTGTTTCCTTTATTATCTGTAACTAACATTTCAATCTGTAAATCAGTGTGAACAAATTCACAACCAATAGTTACAGTCTCAGCAAAATCATCACCAGAACCTACGATTCTGATTAACTTAGAAGCGATACCACAAGCATCAAAACTTCCTGCGTCAATATCATCAACTGATAATACAGCACCCGATTCGTTAGGAACAGAGACATTCAATTGATCAACACAAGCCGCTGATGGCTTTGTAACATCTTGAATTACAAGAAGTTGCGTCAATGTATCATTTACTAATTGCTCATGGCAATCATCTTCTACAATCCATTCTAATTGGAATGTATCACAATCTAATTGTGCTGCTTCTTCTGCACTTAATGCCCATAATGCTCCATTTTCAACTCTATAAACAGTATTTAATCTTACTGCTGGATTTTCATCACAGTTGTCAGAAGCACTTGGTACGGTAACATTACTTACATCATATGTGCAAGAAAAGTGGTCTAATTCTATATTCAAAGTAGCACCTGCGCCATCTGCAAATGCAGGAGCAGTCATGTCAACATATTCTACTAAAGTTGTATCGATACGAATTGGTCCGTTAGCTGGTGTACACCAATCTAAAACATCCCAGAATACGAACTTCTTCTCGCCACAATCCGTAGCAGGAATATTTTCGTCTGATTGAACAAGAATATATCCGCAAACATAATCTTCGTCGCTCAAAGAAACAGTATCTGTTGATGCTGCACTAGTGAAATTACCAGTTGCTACATCAAAAATACCTGTTCTTATACCAGGGAATGGATTCGGTGATTCCGTAGCACTACACTCAACCTGAACATTTCCGGTTTGCACTAAGAAAACTGGATTCTGAACATCTGGACGTAAAATTGTTACGGATCTTGTTGCTGTTCCAACATTACCACATGCATCTACTGCTGTAAATAATACAGTAGCAGTAGTTTGATTTGGTGTTCCATTAGCCGCAAAACAAGGGTCTGTTTCGTCTAAAGTAATTTCAATATCTACATCGACATTTTCATCACAGTTGTCTACACCATTTGCTCCGAAGAATCGCTCAAGACCTTCTGGTCCACAAGCAACGATTGTTGCCGGTGAAGCCGTAACGTCTACCCAAGGAGCAGCTACATCAGAAAATACTAGCTGAGTAGTAGCTGAAACAGACTGAGTCCCGTTATTACAGTCAGCAATTTCTATTGGGAAATCTGGAATTCCGTCACCAGTTCTATCTCCGTAGAAAATTCTTTCAATCGTAACAGCAGCAGTACCTCCACAAGCAGTTACACCTGCTGCGGCTAATGCTTCTCTTGTAATTACAGGATAAGTTACTGGGCCTAAGTTATCAAATCCTGTGGTAACTAATGTCTGCACATCTTTACCAGAACCTAAGGTAACAGTAATATTGTAATACAATGCTCCAGCAATAGTATCACAAGCTTGCTCCAAAAGGTCATCAGGAGTCAAAGATACCGTACAAGCAGCACCTAATGGTACGTTGACTTCATCATTAGCAACCAAAGAAGGCGCTTGTACAGAGAAAAATGTTGTTGTCGTTTTAGTAGGATCCGCTTGTAAAGCGTACTCCACTCTGTATTGACCAATGCCAAATCGCTTTTGAATAAAGTTCGTTGCAACTCCACCTGAGTTATAAGTAAAGGCAGCTAACTCCTCTGATTGCTGATTGAATACAGTAACATCAATCAATGCTTCTGCTGCAAGTGTTGCGGAATCTCCACAGAATACTGCAAAAGGTGCAGGTATAGTAATGAATGGGCTAAACGCCTCACCACACTGTAACCTAACATCATCAATTTTAACCTCTGTAAGCTCAACATCTCTTTGCTCACAATCAACCCAAGCATCCCAACCAGCTCCTTTGTTATTATCGCCATTTGTTTTGAAAACAAATGTTAAACAACCTGTAGGATTAATCATTGGACTACAACTTGCGTCTTTCCATCCGCCAAATGCGTTGGCAACACCAACACCTGTACCTGAACCACAACCAATTGTAGCTGCGCTAGTACGAACTGCGGCTATATCTCCTTCAAATACTAACAATGTATCGTCTACTGCTAAATCAAAATCTGTAAACACCACTTTTACACGGTGCCATTGGTCCTTAGGACAAAATTCGACGGTGTCAGCTCTAAGCTGACCGACAGGATCATTATAATTCCCGTCATTGGTTCCGTCATCTGTAAACCGCGTACTAGAAGATGTAACTTCGCCGTTACACGCATCTATTCTTTCTGCGGTGGTGGTGGTTTCGCCTGCCTTAAACGCGGCAACGACTTGAGCTTGGCTACTTTGTAATCCTGCAAAGCAGAAAAACAAGGCTAGGCTCAATGATCGTCCCAGAAAAGACAACCACCCAGATTTAGTAAAACCCATTTTTTTCATGAGATTAATTAAAATTTTGGTTAATAAGTTGGAAGGGAACCGTAGTTCCTCTTCCTATATAACTGCTATATCTTAGTCGATGATAATCATCTTCTTTGTAGCAACATTGTCAGCTGATTCTAATTGGTAGTAAAGTACACCAGTAGCTCCTAACTCACTAGCATTTAAAGACACAGTATTGTATCCTTTTGCGTAATCGGCAGTAATTGCTCTTAATACTTTACCTTGTACATCTAATACTTTCAATGTAGCTGTTCCTGCTGTTGGCAAGTTGAAGCCAATTAACGTTTCAGCATTGAAAGGGTTAGGTGTATTTTGATTCAATCCAAATCCTGCAGTTGTTGCAGCACTGAAGTTAATATCTACGTTTAATAATTCACCATTCGTGTTATATGCCTCAGCAGCAGTAACATCAGAAGTAATTGCTATCATATCGCTTAATAAGCCAGTAGTGTTAGCAGTGAAAGTAATCGCAAATAATACATCAGATGCAGTAGCTTCGCCATTCCAAGAAGTAGCAATTACTCCTCTTTCTGCTAAGTTTGTGTTGAAGTTAGCAGCCTTAGCTATGCCTTCTACAACTTCAGCAGTTCCAGCGGTAGTCAATGTGAACTGGTAACCAGTTGCACTTGCAATATTAGCAGAAGTAAATTCTACTGTTACAGACTGACCTGCTTCTACGAAACGATCAGCAACGTTCAAGTTCAAAGTACCATTTGTAGAACGTGATTCAGCTCCTAATAAGTTGTTAGCTAATGCACTTCCGTTTACATCACCAATCTTTACAGCTGTGAAATCCAAGTTTGGCATATCATCAGCTAAGTTGTTAATGCTCAAGAATTCATTAAAGCTCTCAGCAGCAGGATTTGCAGATGTGAATGTGTATCCACCTTCTACGAATCTCCAGCTATCATTATTAGGATATTCAGAAGTAATATTTAAAATTAACTGACGTAATTGAACCATGTCAAATGCGGTAATTGTTCCAGACTTATTAACGTCTGCTGCGATGTACTTGTACGGAGTGTCGAATGGAGTAAGGCCTAGGATATGCTTGCTAATCAATACTAAGTCGAAAGTAGAAACACCATTTAATGGGTTCATATCTTTCTCTGGCGTTACAGTGTAATCACCACCCATTGGTAATACAAACTGGAAGTATCCGTCTGCTGCAGTAATCGTTGACTTATCATCTGCGCCATTTACTGCTACAGATACCAACTCTACATTTTCACCATTTCCATCTACGATTCTACCTGCTACCATACCTCCTACATTAGGTTCTACAGTTGAGCAAACACCCATGTTATCTTGTACGATTACATATGTTTGAGCAAAATCAAAGTTTCCTTCTTCATCAATTGCATAAATTTGTACATTTTGCTGTCCTAATTCAAGACATCCTAAGTCAATTACTTTTGGTAATGCTTGAACACCTGCTAAATCAGTTGGTTCGTCTCCAACATTTGCATGGAAGATTCTTAAATCTAATCTAGATTGATCTGTACAGTTATCAAATGTACCTTGATCTAAGTCAGTAGCCCATATTTGTACATTGCCATTTTCTCCTAATTCAACAGCTACGCCGTTTAATAAATATGGAGTTGGCTTCTTACAATCCCAAAACTGAATTGCATTTCCTGTTGCTCCTGTTGAGTTTCCACAACCATCAAATGCCCAGAATTCAGCAGTAAAGGTAGATTTGTTAGTTGCAACAATCGAGATATAAGGCGTGTTAGTCTCTGCAACAACGTTTCCGTTTGCGTCTCTTAATACCGCAGTCCAAGTAATTGCACTTTGGTCAGAACAATCTGTAGCTGTAGCAGTCCAAGTCTTCACTTCATCACACTCATATGGTGCAGATCCTGGAGTAACGTCTTCTTCACCGTGTGGTGCAGCATCAAAATCAATTCCATTAATACATGGATCTGGCTCAGTAACTGTTACAACTGGACCTTCGTCATCGTGTACTTTCAAGATTTGTACGTAAGTAAAGTATCCTACATCTTCGTTTCCTTCAGATGTGATAGTTTGACCCGTAGCAAAACTGTGTTCTCCTTCTATTCTTGCAATTTCTACTGGAGCTTGTCCAGCTGTATAAGTACACCAGTTAATGATGTGGTAAGTTCTTTCCATTTTGAAACAAGCATCGCCTGGTACTTCAAATAATCTAGATGTTACTTCAAATCCTAGTAAATCACATGCTCCATTATCAACAGTAATTTCTGGTGCAACTACATTATCACCACATTGTCCTTCCCAATCATTTGGTACTGTAAATGACCAACCTGCTTGGTATTCTACTGTAATGCTTTGTGTAGCATAACCAGATACATTACCAGACCAATCTTCTGCTCTGTGTCTTCTTAAAATTTCAATTTCGCCACATGGCCACTCAATTAACTGGTATTGCTCAACTGTAGTCAAATCACCACATATTGATGTTCTTAAATTATCTTCACATTGGAAAGCTCCAAATTCTCTGTCAAATACTGCTTGTAAACTTGCTGGTACATCTGTCCATTCTGACATTTCAAACTCTCTGTCTCCGTCCGCATCTGTAGATGCTCCTAATTCTCCATTGTGGAAGTCTGTACATGGTCTTGTTTGTGCAGGAAGATCATCACAAACTGGTGCAATCTTATCTTCTACCAAAATATCAGTCCAAGCTAAATTTTCATTTCCTTTATTATCAATTACTTGTAATTCAATTTGTAAATCTGGGTGTACGAATTGGCATCCAATATCTACAAAGTCTGCAAAGTCAGCGTCTGTTCCAGCAATTCTAATACCCATAGATGCGATACCACAAGCATCGTAACTACCAGCATCAATATCAGCAACATTTACTCTTGCTCCATATTCATTAGGAATAGAAATGTTTAATTGGTCAACTGCAACAGCAGATGGATCAGTAACATCTTGAATTACAATCGTTTGATATAATGTATCATTTACTAATTGCTCATGACAAGCATCTTCAGCAATCCATCTTAATCGGAAAGAATCACAATCTAATTGAGCTGCTTCTTCTGCAGTAAGTGCCCATAATCCTCCATCTTCAATTCTAAATACACCATCTAATCTTACAGATGGATTATCATCACAATTATCAGAAGCAGTAGGTATAGAAATATTGTTTATATCATATGTACAAGAAAAATGTCCTAATTCAATATTTTGATTTGCTCCTGTACCATCATCAAATGTAGGTGCTTGTGTATCTGTAAATTCAATGAAAGTTGTATCGATAGCTGATGGGCCAGATTCTGGAGAACACCAGTCTAAAATAGAAAAAGTAATAAATGTCTTCATGCCACAATCTGTAGCAGGAATGTCAACTGAATTCTTTGTTAAAATATATCCACAAATGTAATCATTTGTGCTTAATTCAACTGTATCTAATGCTGTAAATACACCGTTCTTGATAGTACCAGTTCTTAATCCTGGTACACCTGATGGTGCTGAACTTTCTGAACAATCAGCAGAAACATCTTCTGTTAAAGCAATGTGATCTGGGTTATTCTGATTAGGTCTAAGTACAGTAAATACTTGTGCACTTGTACCTACGTTACCACAATCATCCGTTGCTGTAAACAATACAGTAGCAGTAGTTTGATTTGGCATTCCATTAGCTGCAAAACAAGGATCTGTTTCATCCATAGTAATTTCCATAGCAATATTCGCTGGATCAATTTCAGCACAGTTATCAATTGCTGTTGCTGTAATTAAACTTGCTAAACTACTTGCATCACATGCTACAATTGTATCTACATTTGCATTAATAGTTACAAATGGAATAGACTGGTCTGAAAAGCTTATTGTTGTTTCACATGAAGCAGTAACTGCTCCATTATTACAATCAATTCCTGCTGGTATTCCTGCGCTGTAGTAAGTTCTTTCAATCTTAACTGTAGCTGTTGCATTACATGGAGTCATACCCGCTGCTGCAACTGCTGCACTTGTAATGATTGGATATCCCGCAGCTGTTGTTGTCAATGTTTGTGCATCTTTACCAGTACCTAAAGTAATAGTAATGTTGTAATCTAATACACCTGGAATAGCATCACATGGCTGTTCCAAAATGTCATCTGGCGTCAAAGTAATCGCACATGCAGAACCTAAAGGTACTACAATGTCATCATTACAAACTAATGCTGGTGCTTGTACCGAGAAAATAGATTCAACCGTTTTCGTCGGATCAGAACACAATGTGTAGGTAGCTTTATAAGTTCCTAAAGCAAATACGCCTGGAGTGCTTGCTGGGAAACCAGCAGCTGAAGCAGATAATTTTGCTGTAAGACACACATCTCCGTGTTGATTAGAAATAGCTACTTGAACAGAGTCACTAATGACACATCCTGCTGCTGCACCAATAGTTACAGCTGGAATCATAATCGTTGCAGAAGTATCAGCACAAGCTAATTTTGGGTTAGAAATATTTGGTGCATTTAGCACAATATTTCTTGCTACACAATCAACCCATGCATCCCAACCTGCTCCTTTAATATTATCTCCATTTGTTGTGAAGACAAAAGTTAAAGCACCTGATGGGTTTATTGCAGGATCACATTCAGCGTCAACCCAGCCACCAAAAGCTAAAGAAACGCCTGTTCCTGATGCTTTCTCTGCTGGCATTAAGCCTGCTGCAACTGCTGCTGCATTTCCTTGAAACACTGCAAGTGTATCACCAGCAGCTAAGTCGAATTTATTAAAGACAACTTGTACTCTGGACCATGCATCAGTTGGTAAAAATTCGACGGTAACTGTTCTAGGACCATTTAAAGGGTCTGCATAGTTGCCATCATTGGCACCGTCGTCTAAAAACTGTGTACTTGCGTCAGTCACCGCCCCACTACAGGAAGATAGCTGTGCAGTACGGTTCTGGTCAGCTATTACCTGTGCAGTAGCAGTTGTTTGTAGTCCTGTAAAACAGAACACAACCAGTGCTAAGACAGTAGCTCTCCGTAACAGAGAGGACCACATAGAATTAGTAAAACTCATTTTTTTCATGAGATTAGCAAATTTTGGTTAATAAAATATGATTAATAAATTTGGATAAAAAGCCACGTTAATTGTCTGCCATATAGGCATAAATCGCACCGTTATTAGAGGTATGCATACACTCTAAATAGACATCGACTTAGTAAAAAAAAGCAGAATATATATTGTTAAATAGTCTTATTTATTACGAGTAGATTATATTATTTTACAGGTAAATTGGCTGTACGCAGCCGTTGCAGTCCTAATGTACGCATAGGTACATTAGCCGTTATACAGGTAAGTAGTCAAATATAGGTATAGTACGCCCATACAATAGTCACTTCACAAATCCATATGTCTCTAAATCATGCTACATAGTGAAGGCTATCTAATGTGGTAAGAGCTAATTAATTAACCACCCTTAGGGTTAAAACGATTAGTATTTTTATGTATATTAAATTGGGGAGAGGATTTATAGGTCCAATAACAATTTGTGAAATCAGTTTTTGTAGAAGTTCTTTTCATGAGATAGTGTGTTAATTTTGGTTGTAAGTTCGTCTATTTCTTATCTATAATTTGTTGATACGGGATTTGATGGGTTACTATTTATTATAACCTATCTTCAACTGGCATAACCAGCTTATACTTAAGAAAATGTCCTTATTCTGAGGACTAGCTTTTGTATGGTTTGGATTTCACTTAAAGGTAGAGTGTGTGTTAGTTTCAGCTACAAAATTAAGCGAATATTTTATATTTTAAATACCTAAAAATAGGTAATTAAAATATATTTTAAAAGATAATTTATAAATCGCTCTAAAAATGAATGTTGTGTGTAAGTTGATTGATTTATAATTAAATATTCATTTTTCAAATAAAAATAATTACTAATCAATCATTTTAAAACAATCTATAATTATGCCTTTCTTCTTACTTTATTGTAAAAACCATACCAAAAAAGTGGTTTGCTCTTCCGTCCATTAGATATTATCTTTATTTTTTTGTGTTTATTTTTTTGTGCTTATTTTCAAAATTCAATTATCCTCAAAACAATTTATTAATCAGCTTTTAATACATTTTAAATTTAAAATATTTATTTTTTTTATATTATGAAATAAATATTAAAATATTATTTTTCTTGATTTCTTCCTTTTAGCTTTTTCCAAATTGCTCCCCCTACTAACCTTTTAAAAGAGGCTAATTCTACTAACTAGTAGCAATAAAATACCTGTTCCAACGCTGTCAATTTCCAAGGCTCATATATATAAGGTGTCGGTATGTCTTTTAACGCTGGTATCCATTGATGAATAAACGCTCCATCTAGGTCTTGTTTTTCAATTTGGCCTGTAGGATTGTAAATCCGAAAAGTGTGGTATCCCGTCAAATCTGCTTGCATTTGAATCTGAGGATAATGTATACCAAGTTCAAAATCTAAAAACAATTGGGCTAAGTGATAAGATACAGATTTCCAATGCAACCATAAAGTAATCGCTACTTTGTGGTAACTCCATTATGCTTGGCTTAAAACAATAAATTAATAAGGTCGGTAAGCCATTATCAATAGCTGCAATGAGTGGCGCATGGTCTCGCAAACGCAAATCTCTTTTGAACCGAACAATATTTATGGCTTTTTTTGACATATGGCACCTATCAGAAACTTCCGAAAAATGTTGAGTCTAAAATACTTTACTTACTTTTACATTTTTTAAAATTATAAACCATTCTGTGAGTAATAATCAAGTTTTTGGACGACACCCAGTGATAGAAGCCATCAATTCAGGAAAAACAATTGATAAGGTACTTTTGCAGCAAGATGCTGCGGGAGAAATGGCAAGAGAAATTCGTAAACTCTGCAAAGAAAAATTTATTCCTTTGCAAATGGTGCCAAAGGAAAGACTGAACCGTTTTGTGCGAGGTAATCACCAAGGGGTCATGTGTTGGTTATCCTTAATTGAATACCAAAGTCTGGAAGATTTATTGCCCTCTATTTACGAAAAGTCAGAAGTACCTTTATTATTATTATTAGATGGAGTGACAGACGTTCGAAATTTTGGAGCAATTGCTCGGTCAGCAGAGGTGTTTGGCGCACATGCCATCGTTATTCCTAGAAAAAAATCTGCGCAAATTACACCTGATGCGATTAAAACTTCCGCAGGTGCTTTATTAGAAATTCCTGTTTGTAGAGAATCGAGTATTATCGCAGCTATCGAATTCCTCCAACAATCTGGTGTTCAGGTCTATGCGAGTGATTTAAAGAGTAGACGAGAGATGAAAGAGTTAGATTTAACGGTACCCTGTGCAATGATTATTGGGGCGGAAGATAGAGGAGTTAGTCGGTCGTTGTTGCAAGTAGTCGATAAAACCTTCCTAATTCCACAAGCTGGAAAAACAGATTCTTTGAATGTATCTGTGGCCACTGGTATTATGATGTATGAAGCTATGTCTCAACGAAAATAAGGGAAAACGAAATTAATAACCTACGCAAAATGGAACACAGCTTGCTCCGAAACTTCTAGAACAGGCGCTTGGTGGTTTATGAAAGACGATGAAATAGCTAATCCGATTCCTACCAATACCGAACCAATTAGGATTGGCTGTTGGGCAGATGGCCCTGGTTTATGTAATAATTATGTAGAAAGAGCGGTGAATGATTTTTTAGCAAGTCCAGGTGGGTGGTTAATTTTCAATTTACATGGTTTTGATGATGAAGGTTGGGGGCCCATAAGCACTACATATTATGATTACTTCGCAATGGTTGGTTGCACCCTTGCTCGGGAAGCAGTTGGAAAAGCAAATACCCAATCTAATTCCAAATTGCCAACATTGGTGGCATTAATTTTTAAATCAGGCTCGTTGTAATATCTTTGATTTTTTTGCCCCATTCCCCAATCATCAATCTTTGGGGAGGTTTCTGATTCTTCTATGGCTACTCCATTCCCACACAATCCTTTAATCACCTCATTGGTACTTTCGGTTGGATTAATATCTGAAATATAGGCCGCTAAAATTTGCTTTTGCTCGTCAGTTAAGGTGATTGCTTGATTCATCATAACGCCTGTAGTCATTGCGGTTAGAATGCGGTCTTCTGGCATCAACTTTAGGGCAGCGACCAAAGGCGCACCAGCGCTACCGCCATTGTGACAAATGCCACACCGAGAATCAAATAGCGCTTTAGTATCTAAATCTGCAATGATGGTTTCACTAGTCTGATGGGTGATTTGCCAATAAAACCAGCCAAATGCGGCTAACAATAATACAATGATACATAGTGCGGTGGTGAGTAATATCTTTTTCATCGCTTATTTTTTTTAAAAGAGGTCAGAAGTCAGACCGAAAATTGAAATTTTCTGTCAGAGGTCAGACTTTTAACGTTGACCACACCCTAAATCTGACCTCTGACAGTCCGTAAGGACGGTCTGACTTCTGACTTCTGACTTCTCAAATTAAATATTCGGTGCTGAAAAATTGGGGTCAATGGCTTGTCGCAATGAAAAGACGTTCCCATCTATATCGTTGGCGTAAACCATCCAGAATTTTCCTATTTGCTGTGGTTCGCTTAGAAACTCTAGCCCTTTTTCTTTGAGTCTTTGATACTCTTTTTTAATGTCTAATACTTCTAAAGAAAATGTATAGCCCAATTCCGTTGGGCTTCTTTTATAAATGGTATTAGGAGTTGGATACGTCCCTCCATATTGGAATAATTCCATTTTTTTCTCTTTTCCATCCAACATAAACCAAGCGCCTTTCATAGATACCCCATCTAAATCAATGACTTTAGCTGTTACTTCACTTGCAGGATACTCACTGAAACGATAAGGTTCAATTTCATAGACCTCTTGATAAAAAGCGGCTAATTTTTTAACATCGGGGGTCATAATAGCCACTTGTGTCATCCACATTTTATGTTTTTGGGAGAAGTCTTTATCAATCTTTAACCAAATAATAAAATCAGACATTTGCTCTAATTCCATCATATTTCCTTCTGGGTCATGAGCATAAGCATAAGTAACTCCGTAACCACCCAAATCAATGGGTTCATCCCCACGACTCAACATTTCTACTCCAGCTTTTACAAATTTATCATAACCTGAGTTCGCTGTTGCCGTTTGAAAACAAGTATGCGTCATGCCTGGTCCATAAGGTGGCATTTTTTCAAGAACCGTATCCGTTTGGTTGTCAAATTTGGTTAATTCTAATAAAAAATTGGGAGATTTTAATGTGGCTATTTCATAGCTGATACTATCATTGCTATATAATTTATTAGCCGCCTCATTATCGCTAATTTTTTCTCTGCTGATTAATTCAAAGTTGGTGGCATTTTGATAAAAATCTAGCATCTTATCTAAATCTTTAACTACTAAACCAATGTGATTAAAACCAATAATACTCGTTGGCGTTTCTGCAATGGTTGGACTCGGTGCGAGTTGGGTAAGACGTCGTTGGATTAAACCGTAGCTAGCGATTATTACTATCAGCAATACTCCAAGTGCAATAAGGCATCCTTTTTTTAACATGGCTCGTTTGTTTTGATTTTTAAATCGTTGATTGTTTAGACGGTCCAAGATTTTGCAAATGCTTGGAGGTCTTTGGGCCGGATAATGCGCTACAAAAGACTCATAGCGTTCTTTAGCCGAAAGGGACTGAAATTGGTAGGTTCTATTTAAGGAATAGATGTAAGCTTCTTCAGCCATTTGCCGAACAATGGAACTCATCTCCGTTGTTTGTTTGAACAGTTTAAGTACATCATGACGACTGATACAATACACTTCACAATCTTCTAAGGCTTCGATGCTTTCTCTGCTTGGTTTCCGCGAAATAAAAGAAGGCATGGAGGAACAAAACATATTTTTGGTGGCAAACCAAGTGGTGATTAATTCTCCTTTAGGGGCAATGCGTCCACGCATGGTGCCTTTGACCAACCAGTAAAAGTACCTCGCAGTTTGTCCTTCTCTAATTAGAATAGTACCTTTGGATATTTTTTTGTGGACAAAACAATTCGTTATT